>NZ_DBHIIC010000006.1:0-84469 GCF_057248345.1 Filifactor sp.
CAAAGTCCTGAGAATTTAGCTGTGATTTATGAGAATATCAAAGCGGTAATGGAACAGTATGATTTATCCGAAGATGATGTGGATGCGATTTTGTCGGATTTATTGGGAGTTTACGAGGAATCATTTCTGTTGGAGTAAGGATTAACCGATATCTGATTGGAAAACAGTAAGCAACTCGAGAATAGAAGAAATAGTTTCAAAATGGTATAATATTGGCAAATAGTTAGAGAGAAAAATTGAGTTTAGGAGGAAACAATGAATAAGATTACTTGTATTTGCTTAGGTGTTAAAAATATGGAACAATCAATAAAGTTTTATAGAGACGGTTTGGGATATCAGACTGATTGCAAAGAAAATAATCCGCCGGTATGTTTTTTTAATACTCCGGGAACAAAGTTTGAACTGTTTCCTTTAGAACAGTTAGCAAAAGATATTGATGAAGACAATCCACCAAAAGGAAATGGATTTTCCGGAATTACATTAGCGTACAATGTTGAACATAAAGAAGATGTTGATGATGTAATTGAATTGGTACGAAATGCCGGAGGAACCATTGTAAAAGAACCGCAAGACACCTTTTGGGGTGGATATCACGCATATTTTTCTGATTTGGATGGATATTACTGGGAAGTTGCATGGGGTTCAAATTTTCAATTTGATGAAAATGGACTGTTGAAGTTTTAGGGAATAAGAGAGGTATTAAACATGGCTTCAAGGAAAGAATATTTGGATTTTGTTTTAGAACAACTATCTGAGTTGGAAGAAATAACATATCGGGCAATGATGGGAGAATATATTATTTACTACAATGGAAAAATTGTTGGTGGAATATATGATGATAGGTTGCTTGTAAAACCGGTGCAAGCAGCGATAAATTATATGCCGAATGCAGAGTATCAGTTACCATATGACGGAGCTAAGGAAATGCTTTTGGTAGATAATGTAGATAACAAAGAATATTTAATCGGACTAATTAAGACCATGTATGAAGAATTACCAAACCCAAAACCTAAGAAGAAAAAATAAATAAATAGGATTGTACTTTTGCTGACAAAAACAGTAAAACAATCCATTCAAAAAAGAAAGTAACTCCAAGTAAATCAGGGAAATTGTTTGTTTTTTCGTTGTACATAAAAAATAATCATAAATACGGAAGAGAAAAATTGAGTTTAGGAGGGAGATTATGAGTATCTATCATTGGATTCAGAAAAAACTTTTTGACACATACGAAGATTGGCATATGAAAAGTTTTTTGACGAATTCTAACGGATTTCATCTTATTGGAATTGACAATTCGCTAAAAGCAATGCAGGACGGATATATGATGTATGTAGAGATAACACCGCCATATGCGATAAAAGGTTGCACATCCATGAAGGCTATTGTTGGTCAAAGTGAAGAACTGGTGAACATCTATCTGAAGATTGACGAAAAGCAATATGTCATTTCTGATGTAAGCTATAACGATGCAATTCAGATGATGAGGTCATTTGTAAAGAAATCAATTCCTCCGGAAGAATCAACTTATACACAAGTGTTGGAAAATGATAATGAGATGGTGAAAGATACATTTGCCGAATTAGCAGAGTTGTTGATAGGCAATCCTAATGATACCCTGAGATTTTTGAACAGAGTAGAGCCGGAGAGTATGGAAGATATCGAAAACGCATGGGAACAACTCTATGAAGAATTGTTAAAGACAAAAAGAGCAATAGAACTTGATTGGAAGGCAAGGAAGGATATTTTTGTTCCTACGGTAACTAAATTGAGTGAAGGCTTGAACCTTACATTTAATGAGGATATTTTGAAGGAAGATGAAGATGTTCCACGATGGAGCAAATTGATTAACTCTAGTTGGGAAGACTTTATTTTAGCTGCGATGGATGTCGGGAGTGACAGTTATGTGTTGATGGTTCTCAGTAAAGAGAGTTTTGTTCAAGCAAAAGCATTGGCAAGAAGGATTTTGAATCGGATAGCTCCTGCTGAAGAAATGTAAGTCAATCTGTTTGAAGGGAAAAAATGATGATAAAAAGAAATCAGTATGTTTTGTTTGGAATGATTTTGTTGGTGTTGGCAATTGTTCTGAATCAAGTGTTGGTTCTCCATGATTTTATAAGCGGATGCTTATATGGTAGTTCCATAGGTTTTTTGATATGGAGTATTTTTAAGCAAAAAAACGGAACTTGTTACTTCAAAAAGTTTGTATCAAAAAGAATTGAGGAAAGATAGAATCATTTTATTGTAAATTGATTGGATAAAGATACAAGTCGAATTGGTTTGTTATCGTGGATAGACATTCAAAAAAGTGAAATAATAATATATGAGGCGGGGAGTAAAGTGAATCGAAACAACGATAAGATTACCGAATATCATTGGCTGAAAAGAATTACGATTGATGTTATGATATTTTTGTTAAAAGATGTGATTCCTTTTTTTGGAGCGGTTATCACAATGTCGGTAGTTATCGGCCCTACATTATGGTTCGCAACAAATCATATCATCCTATTAGTATTGTTGGGGATGATTGCGTTGCTGATTTTGATTGTTGTCAGACATTTGATTGCAAAAAAGATAAGCAAAACAGCAGAAAAATTATACGGAAAACAGGATTTGTATTTGATTGATCATGATTTGTATTGTACAGAAGATGTGAGAACTCGATTTTCCCATGTCATCAGATGTTATAAACCGATTGAAATCTATCGGGTAGAAAAAACAAAGTTTTATTGGACGGTTGATTGCCTTTGCTATAAAATACGAAGGAGCGGCAATGCGAGGGAAGATATTGGACTTGTTTTGGAACAGTTGATACAGGATGAAAAAAATTTAACACCGGTAAAAGAAACATTATTGTTCAAACGGCAGTATCATGATGAATTTGAGAAAATGATAGACGAGGTACTCCGTCACCACAAATCATCTGAATGATGGGAAAAGAAATCGGGAATAGGAATGTTGTCATTTCAGAAAGCGTGAATAGAAATCCTCTGATTTCGGAACATAAGATGAGTATGATGTAAAGTCTGTTGCAGTTAAGTTTGTTGCAAGAGAAGATATGGGTTGATACAAAAAACATGTTTGCAGATTGATGGCAGTAATGAAAGTGTATTTTTAAAGGAGAAGGAATAGGATGAAAATGGAAGTCGGAAAAACTTACCGTGTTAAAAAAGAGATATTCAACTTCAAAAAAGGGGAAATTTTGATATTAGCTGACAAAGGATATCAGGCTTATTACGGTGAATATAATTTTGTTTTTGTCAATGAAGAGAAGGAACATCAGTATGCAGTCTTGTGTGACGGTTCAGATGAAGATATGAAAATATATCATCATTTGGACGAGTATTTTGAAGAAGCAAGTAAGATAGAAGTTTAATACAAACCAATCCATACAGTATGAAACCACTATGATACATATCGCTCAAGAGTGTTGTTGATAGAGAGTAAGTTGCGAATAGCTTTCATAAGTATCAGTACAAGCAACTGCATGATAATCAAAAGAGAATAATCAGTTTGGTTGAACTGAAGCAGATAAATAGTTGGAGTAGGAGATAGAGGGAGAAGTGATATCCATGGCGATTCTAAACGAAAAGCAAATCAAATACGGTTTTGATTACTTTCATCGTGATGAACCGGAGAACAAATGTATTGTTGAAGTATCGGAGTACACCGGAGAAAAAGCATTGACGATAAACTGTACGCAATTAGGCGATAGTTTTACACCTCAGTACAAGACAGCAAAGGAAAAGAAGCGTGTCTTACAGGAATGGTGTGATTTTTTGCAGAACAATCCGACAGCGTTTACAGAGCTGAATTTCTGCACAAGGATGCCTCAAGAGTTATTTGATGCTGTCTGTGCACAACAAAATCTTCGAAAGTTATCTATCAAATGGGGAGTTTATAAGAATCTTTCTAAGATTAGCAATCTTACCAATCTGGAATACCTCGGTATTGGATCCGGTGCCGGTGTAGAGAGTATAGAGCCTATTACAAAATTACAAAACTTAGTTGCCTTGTCGGTAGAGAATTTTCAGAGAGTGGACGATTACAGTTTGCTAGCCAATCTTACAAAGTTAGAAAGCTTGTCGATTGAGGGAGATGGACTAGGTCCTCGGTATATTCATGTCCAATCACTAGATTTCTTGAATGATATGAAACAGTTAAGATTTTTCTGTTTTTTGACTGCAAGGCTTAAAAGCAAGGATTATACCCCTATTTTAAGACTGGAACAGATAGAGCATTTAACACTGAGATCATGTAAAGAAGTGAAAGCATTATATAACGATATGATTCAACTTCCACGCTTGAAATACGGATTATTAGTTGATAAACCGGAACTTTACGGGAAATAACAATCTGTAGGAATAGCAGATGGATTTGTTACTATTTCGTGCAATATTATTTGATATTCAAACCCGATAAAATGATGGAACCGATGTAATTTCTAAAAATGATCCTTTTGATACTTTCATTCATCTGTTTCGTTATACTTTCACAGAATCTGTTCATTATTTTTAAAGTATCTGAAATACTTTAATTTTCAAGGGAAAATGAAATCATTTGATTGAATTTTAGTGTCATATCGGTAAACCATAGAACAGGGAGTTTGGCAGAGAACGATCGGAGAACCTGCATAAAATAGAAGGAGGAATTGACATGAGAGCAAAGGCAGGAGATGTGTACTGCGTCTATAATAAATATCTAAAGAAATATACAGCTTGTCAAGTCACAAAGATAGAAGAAGATGACAAGGAACCACAGGCGGTTATTCTTTGGCTGGATTGGTCGGGGGAAGAGCCTCTGAAAGAGGAGGAATTATCTTCCATAAAACCGCTTTATAAGGACTTTATGTACTGGGACCGAGGGATACATCTATCGAATGTTGATGTGAATGTACCGACAAACTATACTTTCGTTGGCAATGTTACTCCCTTGACGGATGAGAGTACAAATTCATACACAACATGGGGAGACGGTTATCAGGTCTACAGACAGCTTAAATGGCAGGAAATATCAAAAGAACAGAGAGATGCATTTAAGGAAGCGGATAAGAGCGAAGAAAAAGTCATCTTTGCAGGAGAGGAATGTGGTATTTCCAAGCGTCGTTTGAATGATGAGTGGAAACCTTTTGAAGATGCAATGGAATTAAAGGTTTTTCCTTGTTTGAGTCATCTAACATTAAACAAATGGTACAAAAATTTATACGAGTATTTACAATCGACTCCATTTATTTCTGAACTGGTTCTTGAAAACCATAACCAAACAAAACTGGATTTCTCTAAAACATCAGTTCGTACGCTTTCAATTGACATGACAGGGGTAGAAGAACTTATCTTAAATGACGGTTTGGAGCAACTTATTTTATTGGGAGAAGTAAGGAAAAGTTGCAACATACAGGCGAATGGAAACGAAGAGGCCTTGCTGTTACAATATGATAAAGTGATTCCTAAGTTGAAAGGCTTGGAATCTTTAGGGAAATTACATGTTATCAAAATCGAAGAACTCGATATTGAGGAAGTTTTGAACGCATACCCAAAACTTACAGAGTTAAGATTATGGGGAAAACCGGGAAATCTTGTTCATTTTGATAAGTTGCCGGAGTTTCAGCAGTTGGAAGTTTTTACAACAATGGACTTGTTCGGTTTTACTGCAGAGGATATTCCAACTCCCGATAGACTTCCGAATTTGTATATGTTTTGGATGGAGAGCTTGCCGGAGGATGCTGCAAAAGTAACGAAGAAACTTTATAAAAAGCGAAAAGAAGACGGACTTCATCTTTGGATTAGCAAGCCGAGAAAACCCGAGTGGCTTGCTCAGAACTTGGACAATCCGTTTCGTTCATGGGACGGACAGGAGAATATTACACCTGCCAATGCCAAGAAAGCTGCTACTTTGTATAGAAAGACAAGAGCTGGAATCGTAAAGATTGCCGAAGGTTCAAGCAAAGACGCTATGACAAGTGCCGAAGCTTTGGTAAGGGAGTATACCGAGGGATTCAATAAGATGGATAAGAGAAACTGTTTTATCTATACAGTCGAGCGAGAGGATATTTATACAGCGCTTGATGAAATATTAGACTTACTACCGGAGGACTTGAAAGTCGATAAAGAGAGATTGTTGAACTTATTCGATGAATTAAAGAATTTCTAAAAGTGAGGGAAACAAAACGAATTATGATGTTGCAAGGGTAGTCTTGTCATAAAAGGGATAAGAAACAAGCTGATAGAATGTAATTAGGAGAGAATGAAATGAGAGTAGAAGTATTTCCTCTTGAGAAGATAACAATTGACAACAAGAAAATTATGTTGGGGATGAACATAAATCAGGTGCAAAAGCTGATTGGAATACCGGACAGAGTTTTTTCGAACTGTGACGGAGAATCCGGCAGGCATTATTATTTTGACGGTGAATTGGGATTGGACTTTGATGAAAGTGGATTGCTTGAATTCATTGAATTTCTTGGTGGAATTGACGGGAATCTCAGACCGTATCTTTATGGGGTGTCAGCTTTTGAAACAAGTGCAGATGAATTGCTTAAGATGATAATGGAACAGGACGATGAGGTTGATGACAGTGAAGCGGATTATTGTTATTGTTTTTTGAATATCGGTATAGGGTTGTGGCGTCAAGATAATCAAAATAAACATTGGGATACGATTGGTATCGGTGTAGACAAGTATTATAGATTTGAATGATTTGATACAAAGCAGAGCGATAGAAAGTCAACCAAGAGCAATCTTTTGATGAAAAGAAATAGGTAGAGAAAGGATGTATTCGCTTGAACTGTTTGATACGAAATATCACCATAGAAAATCAGAAAATCAACAGAGAGCAATTTTTCGCGATAGGGTATTGTCCTGAAATAGAGAAACATCTGCTCTGTGTTCATATTTCTTGGATTGCGGGATATGACCGATATGGAGGAAGAAGATTGAAATATGCAAAAGAAACAGAATGATAATTTGGAACTCAAATTGGCATGCACTGTGAAATTTTTTAGAGAAAAGCGAAAAGTTCCTCCTGATTTGAACAGTGGGAACTATTGTCCTCACTTTAGGATAAAAGAAGATACAAGGTATCTCGGTGTCCGTTTTATTGAGGGGAAGGAAGTAGACTTCGACAGTTGGATAACATGCATTGTTTCACTGTTGTATGAAGGTGTTGATTATTCCGGATTAGTTTGTGGAACGGAGTTTCATATCATGGAGGGACCTAATGAGGTTGGGGAAGGAATTGTTGATGAAATTTGTTACTGCAAGTGACAAAATATGGCAAGGTTGATTGTAAGAAGTAATACTTTGATAAAAAGATCGTGAGAATGATAGTTAGAGAAAGGATTTATTAACAGTGAACTCTTTGATACAGAATATCACTATAGAAACTCAGATAATCAACAGAGAGCAATTTTTCGCGATAGGGTATTGTCCTGAAATAGAGAAACATCTGCTCTGTGTTCATATTTCTTGGATTGGGGGATATGACCGATATTACAAAATGGAGGAAGGCGATTTAGAGCTTTATGAAGCGGAACAGGAAACATTCTGTAAAAAATATGAAAAAGAAATCGAAGCCTACCGAACAGAGAAACTGATTGGTGCGGGAGCATTGAGGGATTATGATTTTAGATGTCTGCCGGATAAAGTACGGAAGACTTTGGACAAGTATCCTCCGTTTGAAGGATACTATTATCAAGATGGAATCTTCTATGCAAGAATCAAGGTAGGGAACACCTTTTTCAGTATTCCGCCGGTTCGCGATGACAAACAGATGTAACGGATCGTCATGGTAAGAGGATGGATACGAAAGCGAATCAGATTGTCATACACTCCATATCACAAGATTCCTTGCCTTCGTTCGTCTCAAAGTTAGAGAAATTGAGGATGTCATTGCTTAGGTGGAACAAGAGTTGGAACGATGGTTGTAGTTTCAAAGAGTGCTGATACAGTAAGTTGATACAGAGAAGATGGGAGAGAATACTATGAGTGATACAGATTTACTTTTTTTCAAACAAAGACTTGATGCAATCGATTGGAACGGAGATTTTGAAAAGGCGGATAAGGAAAATTATGAGATTTTAGACAAGTTGTGTGAAGAGATAGAAGCAGAGCTTGGAAGAAATCGAAACTCTGAAATGATAGCGAAAGCTTTATTGCTCCTTGCTGAGAATGTAGGTTGTGCAGAGGATTTTGAGAGATACGAAGAAAATTTTGTGAACCGTCTTGTGCAAGATAACTTGCTTACGAAAGAGCAGTCGGAGTTATTTTATCATAATACAAACAGGAGACAAGGTTAGAAACTTGTATGGATGGGGTCGTTTATTTATGACAAAATAACCTCAAAATAAAAAGTCGAAAATCTACCGAAATTTTTTGAATGAAGATAATGATATGATAATTTACTGAGATGATTATCTGAAGAAACAGATGATTCATTCAGGAAGATTGTGGTTGTGAAGAACTGTATTATTTCAAAATATGATGATGACTGCATCTTAATAGATTGGACTTGATGACTTTTTGTTTAACGAGACACTCATAGAGTTATAATGATATGTTGGATCGCCTGCTTTGAGAGAAACGAAACAGATTTGTTTTACAGTGACTTTACAACTTGATATAGATACAGAATAAATTATCAGAAAAAGTTTTGCTGAGTTTTTGTTGCTCAGAATGATATTTGTTGTTCGGCATGATAGACGATTTTTGATTGGAGGAGAATGTAGAGTGGGAGTTTTCTATTTGGAAGAAAGAATTGATTTTAGAGGTGCTTTGACAACTGATGAGATAGAAGAAATTGTCAGAAGAGGAAGTGTGGATACATTACAGACCAATGTTCTTCCTTTGGATTTACCTACCATGCAGAGGTTAAATGAGGAGTATTTTTCCAAATTTCCAAATACGGAGCTGCGTATTTATACATATGGTGACTGTGATTTGCGTTCTCTTCATGTTATGGATAATGTTCGTAACTTATCTGTTGAAACATCCAAAGAAATATTGGGTATTGAAGAAATCTATTCTCTATCAGGAATCAGGCATCTTTGCATTGAGGCATCTAAAATACAGGATAAAGAGTTTCTTTTTAAAATTCCGGAGTCCGTAGAAACGCTTTATTTGGAAGTTTCGTCAAAGTCATTTGATTTGAAACCTCTGTCCCGTTTTGCTGAGCTGAAGGTGCTGGGGTTACGAAAATGCAATAAAAACATCGAATGTATTTCAGAATTGAAACAGGTGCATAGTCTGAAATTGCATGGAATTACACTACCTTCCTGTTCTTTTCTCAATCAGTTGCCAAGACTTCAAAATTTAGCGGTTTCAGGAGGGAATACAGAGGATTTCTCTGAATTGTACGGCAATCCGACCATTACAGGATTATATCTGTTTCATCTTCCAAAACTGAACAATTTGGGCGTACTTGCCAATTTGCCGAACTTGAAGGTTGCAGAAGTGTGTCAATTAAAGAATGTTCAGGAACTTCCTGACTTATCAAAATCAAAATTACAGCATCTATGCTTAGAAAATATGAAGAGCCTGTTGGATTTCAGTCCGCTTCAATTCGCTCCTTGCCTTAAGTCTGTTGCAGAAACGGTATGTCCGTCTTCCGTTACAACAGACTGCATACTTCCAATTATGCAGAATCCTGAAGTAGAACAATGTGCATTTTTTACAAGCAGTGCCAAAAAGAACAAAGAACTGGAAGAATTGAGTAATCAATATCATAAGAAATGGCAAGCAAATGCACATATCGTCAGAGAAATTATCTTTTCGGACGGTAGAATGTAGATAATATGGAGCGGTTAGCGAAAGGTCAATTAGATGAGCAAAGGGGAGGGGATTGAATGGTAATAGGATATCCGTTGTGTTTAGAAGGTGTTGCATTTAGAAATCATGGAATCATAGGAATTTATCAACAAAAAGAAAAAATCATTGTGCTTCACTGTGCATTCGGTTTTGGTAATCCTAAGCAACCGGCAGAAGATAAGAGACAACCGAACTACATTCTGTTGGATATATTTTCAAAGGATTTTAAGGAACATACCAAAGTGCATTTGTGTTATTATCAAGAGAGCTTTATTTCAGCATTGGATTCAGAACTGTATGAAGAAAACGGCAAATTGATTTTAAATACCAAGAAATACAAAGGATTTACCGAAACAATTGCAAAGCTTTTTGAGGTTTCAGATAAAGGTTTGGTTGAAATCGGACCATCTCCTGAGTCGGTAATGGAGATATATAATGACAGTAAGACATATCATTTTGGAAATTCAGAAGTGTATATGCACTCTCCGTTTGTGATGGCATGTAGGGATAGTTCTTCGGGCAATATGATTTGGAAGACAAAAATCGGTGCTTATTTATATACAGAAGTGAAAGAAGAAAACGGGATTCTTTATTTCGGAACTGATGGAAATGGAGGAAAGTTTTTTGCAGTGGATTTGTCAGATGGGAGGATTCGCTACAGCTATCCCACAGGAGGAACTTCAAACTTTATATGTTACAAAGAGTATGTACTGCTATCGGATGAGAAGGATAAGCCGATTTTACTAAACAGGAAGAATGGCGTTTTGTGTAAAGAAATACAGTTTGATGATTATAGAATAACTGCATATCAGCAGATGATTGTAGTGGAGGATAAATTATACGCAATAGCATATAGAGAAGATGTCATTTATGCAGTAAGCGCAGAACTTACTGAAATATAACAGAATTGGCAAGGATGAAAAAATGCTGTGTAAAAACAATACAATAGATGTAAATTTAAATGTGAACAAACTGTTCCTTTTAAGCTTGTTCAAATGACAGGAATGGACTATTGGAGTGAGAAGACATCCAATAGTCTGAGAGCCTTGATAGTGTATAAAGGAAAAAATGCTGATATACAAATGGAGGAATAAGGATGACAGAAAGAAATCAAGACTATATCAATACGGTAAAGATGGAGGAGATACCTTGGCATAGGATTCCCACAACTTATGGACGAGCAACATTGTTTCCTCAATACTTTGAAGCACTTGAGAAAATGGAAAATATTGAGGATGTAGAGGCGGCGTTGTATGAAGTATCCATCAATATTGAACATCAGAGTACGTTGTGGTACGCAGCTCCGTTTACACTGATTTTTCTTGGGAGACTTTTTAAGAAAGCTCTTGCTAAAAGTAGTACCAATAAGAGTGCAAGATATATTGTAGAGGATTTGTTGGAAGGATTCGATATGATAGCAGAAAGTTTTCATTATGGAGATCAATTGGAACATGCAGATCCTTTGCCTTTTTTTGAAGATATGCTGAAAGAAAAATATTTATGGTCGGAAGTTTATGATGAAGAAGAGGATGAACTTCGTTACGAGGAAGAAGATGTTTTTCCGGATGATTTGTTTTACAGTTTCTACTACTATTCTTTTGAGGTACTGAAACTGTATCGGGAAGAGTTTGAAACATTAAAAGGGACAGAGTTTGATGAAAGAGCGAGGAGTCTTTGCTCGTGGTATGAGAAAAAGAATGGGAAATGATAGTATAATTTAAGAAGAGCCAAATCACAGGGAGAGAAAAAATGACAAAGTCTACGGATAATATATTACAGGAACTGGAAGTGGAAAAAATCCGTCGTGCAAACCTAACCAAAGAAGACTTACAGAAGATGTATCTCGAGTTGGAAAAAGAAAATTTTCCTTCCGGTCAAAAAATTAAATTTACTGCCGATTTAGGGGAATGTAACGAGATAGCTTTCCATTATGAGATTATTTGTAAGGATTGGAAAGAGGAGAAAAATCTTAACTTTCAGAGTAGTTTTGACCAACACGGGAGGAAAGGGATAGAATTTTTATTAGAACGTGTGAAGGATGTCGAAGAAGAAAGAGTAAGGGTAGATACTGCTTATTTGATTGCACAACTCCTTTCTAAAATGAAACATAGAGATTTTTATATCTCGTTTTGTAATCAGCTGATTCCTATTCTGATTTCACTTTCAGTAACCGATGATGCTATACTTCGTCGAAAGGTAATCATTGCGTTAGGATGGGTAGCAACTTCAAATGAGATTGATTTTTTGGCACAAAAAATGCTGACGGATGAAGACTCCCTCTGTCGGGCATGGTCTGCAACGAGCCTGATGCAGATGGTATTTCATCGAGGTAATGCAGAAGAGATTCGTGAACGAACAAAGATGGTGTTTCTTCAAGCAATTTCGGAAGAAAAAGAGTGGTATCCTTGTGGAATCATCATAGAGGCGGCACAAACAATATTCGGAAAAAGGTGGATTTCTTCATACGATGTAGAAAACGAAGTATTTGAAAAAATAGAAAAAGCCCAAAAATCTGCGATACGGTTTTTGGGTAAGTCTGAAAACAACAAATAGAAACAATCAAAATTATATGTTGTAGAGATTGGTTCAATTATTTTATGGGATTTTAGCATAAGATTAGGATAATATAGGATAATATAAGTACAGTAAAAATAACAACTCAAATAATAATAGCCTCCTTGCCGTGTTCGGTAGGAGGCTATCTGTCAATCAAGGTGCTTTGTTAAGGATACTTCATTTCTGTATAACACTTTGTTTTTTGTTTAAGGAACATATTGTTCGTACATATCCGTTATCATATTGTTTTGTACTGTAATATAGAAATAAGAGTATTGTTGTTCGTTACCAACCAGTTTCAAAAATTCTTCCAAAGATATCGTCTTAAATGTTGTAGCAGGATTTTCGCTGTCTACATCAACTAAATTGATATTGATATTTTTATCAAGACTGAGAGTAGATAGCGTTTCGTCTTTGTTATGAATCAGATATCCACTTGGAAGGTCATCCGGATTTTCTCCCAATTTTTTGATTTCTTCATCATTTTGACCACTGAAGAAGATTTCTGCTTGATCGAAAGTAATACTTCCTGAATCGGCATTTATTTTCTCTAATACGATAAAGTATTTTCCATCTTTCAGAGAATCTACCGTATCGGCATTCGGTTGTTGCGCATCTGAATTGGAGTCTGTCACATTACTATTATCGGAAGTAGTTTGTTTCGGTGGTTCAGGTTGTTGTGTCGGTACACTTGAAGTTTTTTTGCTATAGGCAAAAATGCCACATAGAATTACCGCTAAAAGCACAGGGTAAACAATTAAATTCTTTTTTTGCATCAATGATCATCCTCTCTATAAAATGAATTATTTGTATAAAAACTATATATTATTTTAACACATTTTGATTCAAATACTTATAGTTTTCAAAAAATTTATATAATATCTTTAAATCTTTTTGAACGCCACCTTCCATATCACTTTCCATATTTAATACCATAAGTGGTTCGTGTAAGGAAACTCTAATCAAAAACCATCCTGTGGGAGTCAGTATTTTAACACCTTCATAATTTTGTTGTTCGATGGAGTAACCTTTGTAATCCACAATATATTCTTTCAAATCAGACAAAATTCCACTTGCATAGTCTTTAAAATGTTCATGAAGAATAGGAATACGATATTCTTTTTCTTCAGAAGGTTCTTTCAAAGAAGAAAGGATTTGTTCTATGGTAATACCGTTCTTTTTCCAATTCGATAATGAAATCAAAATTTTTGCAACAAGGTAAGCGCCGTCATCTAAGAAATAGTTTTCTGCGACTGCTCCATGACCTGAAGTTTCTATGGCAAGGTAACAAGGTGTATCCGTTTCTCGACTGAGTCGGATTCCTTCATTGATCACATTACGATATCCCCTTTTGAAACGATGGTGGATTCCTCCATGAGATTGGATGAATTCCGTTAGACCGGATGAAGTAACAGAATCTGTAACAATAACGGATTGCGGATGTTCCTTTAATATAATAGCGGATAACAATGCAATAAAACGATTGCGGTTAACCTCTTTTCCGTCAGATAAAACAATAGCTGACCTATCTACATCCGTATCGAAAATAATACCAAAATCGGCATGGTGTTGTTTTACTGCGAAAGAAACAGAGCACATCGCATCCTCGTTTTCAGGATTTGGAATGTGGTTTGGAAACAGTCCGTTCGGTTCCAAAAATTGACTTCCTGTCGTGTTGGCACCAAGAGGATTTAATATTTGTTCCACAAAAAAACCTCCGGCACCGTTTCCGGCATCTACAATAATATGAAATCCGTCAAGAGGAAAAAGAGAGTCAGTTTCTTCTCTTATTTTTTGTATGAGATGTGCAGAATAGTCTGCTATCAAATTTCGATTCGAAAGATAACCGGTTCCCTTTGGATAAGAAGTATGATTTGAATGGCTTAAGATATAGGTGATATCCTTCTTTTCCAATCCCCCGTCTTTTGTAAAAAACTTGAATCCATTGTGAAAATAAGGAAGATGGCTTGCTGTAATCATGATAGAGGCATCTGCATGATATGAAGGGAAAACAGTGCTCATAAACATAGCAGGTGTGGTTGCAAGACCTACATCAACAACGTTGATTCCATACGATAAAAATACTTCTGTTAACCACTCTTTCAGCTGGGAGGCGGTCAACCTTGAGTCTGTTCCGATTGCTATTTTGATGGGTGAACGGTCAGAAGGCAGTCTATTTGTAATCCAATTGATGAAGCCGACAGCGATTGCTTGTGTAGAAGATTGTGACAAAGTGACAGGAAGCCCGTCTTCATTTTCTAATGCAATTCCACGAATATCGGTACCATTTTGTAAGTTTAATAGTGTCGTCATAGTAATTTCTCCTTGTGAAATACACAGATAGTTTGGTTAAAAATTTATCCTGTATCTCTAAAATAGTATTAACCAGTATAGACCTTGATGACACGAGAGTCAATGATGAATAAAATACAAATCAAATAAAACAGAAAATTCTGTATAACATATCATTATCTTTCTTAATATAAAGATATATTATTTTATTCTGATTAGGACTTTTCTTAATTTTTTTTGTAAAAGTATTGTAAATTTTAAAAATAGAGTTATAATCAATATGTAAGTTATACAAATAAACAGGGAAGGAGGAAAGAAACGCTCGGTTCCGTTTGCTTGTTACATAGTATTTAAGAATCGAAAAAGGAATTATACTTTATCATTATCTTATTTTTTGTTGAAAGGAGGACATGAAAATGTCTGAAGAAAAAAGAGAAGTAAGAAAAGCGACGCTTGGCGAGGCGTTGTTGTCATTTGGTCTTTTGGCCGTAATTATGGCAGTTGCAATTATCGTATATGGAGTTGATCCACACGTACCTATGTTCTGTGGAGTTATCGTTGCAACATTGATATCATTAAAAATTGGTTATAAGTATGAAGAATTGGAACAAGCTATGATCGATGGGATTACAAAAGCGATGCAATCTGCTTTAATCCTTATGGTTATCGGGATTCTAATCGGAGTATGGATGGTGGCAGGAGTTGTTCCTTCTATGATTTATTATGGATTGAATATCTTATCACCAAAAGTCTTCTTACCTGCAACAATGATTATCTGTTCTATCACATCTTTAGCAACAGGAACATCTTGGGGAACAGCAGGAACAATGGGTATTGCATTGATCGGTATTGCACAAGGACTTGGAATTCCTGCAGGAATCACAGCAGGGGCTGCATTGTCAGGAGCATACTTTGGAGATAAAATGTCTCCATTATCCGATACAACAAACTTAGCACCGGCTATGGCGGGAACAGACGTATTTACTCACGTTAAATATATGTTAAAAGCAACAGGTGTAAGTTACCTTATCGCGATGGTAGTATTCGTTGCAGTTGGATTGAAATTCGGTAGCGGAGATGCAGAGTTACAAGGAATCACAAACTTACAAACAGCAATTAAGAGTCAATTCAATGTAAGTCCTATTCTTATGTTACCTCCTGTACTTGTTATCGCAACAATTGCTAAGAAAATGCCGGCTATCCCTGGTATTACACTAGGAGTATTGATTGCAGCAGTAATGGGACCTATCTTCCAAGGAAGCAACTGTAGTTTGGGAGCAATTTTTGACTGTGGTATGAACGGATATGTAGCAACAGTAGAAAATATACCTGCTGATGTTGCAGCATTGTTCTCACCTGAAGAATTGGAAGCGTTCTTAAATCTACTTTCAAAAGGTGGAATTATGAGTATGATGTTCTCCGTATCTATGACAATCATTGCGATGATGTTCGGTGGAGTTGTAGAAATGACAGGACAAATGGAAATTATTGTAAAACAAATCTTGAAACTTGTAAGAACTGATGCAGGATTAGTAGTATTAACAGAATTAACATGTATCTTCAGTAACATGGTAATGCCTGAACAATATATCTCAATTGTTGTACCTGGTCGTATGTATGCTCAAACATATCAAGAACGCGGTCTTCACCCTAAATGTTTATCAAATGCATTGGAATCTGCCGGAACAGTGTCCGGAGCATTCATTCCATGGCATACATGTGGTGTATTCATGAGTACAACACTTGGAGTTCCAATTTGGGGAGCAGGCGGATATGCACCTTGGTTAGTATTTAACTACGTACAAATTATTGTAACTGGGGTATTTGCATACATGGGAATCACAGTTACAAAGATGACAGACGAAGAAAAGAAAATCTTGGCGGAAACAGGACACGTTTCTTAATCGTCATCACAACAATAAAAACAATAAGAGCACCGGAAATATTCCGGTGCTTTTTGTATAAAGAAAACTACGCGATAGTCACGTAGTTCAAAAGAGTTTAAGTGGTGAAAAAATCTCCCAATGTTCTAAACTGTATTAAAGCCTGCCAGCTGATGAAAAATAGAATAGCTTAGGAGGAACATAAAATGTCTCGACAAAATAATGTCAATAACAGTTTAGCAAATACCAAATGGAATTGTAAGTACCATGTAGTTATTTGCACCAAAATATAGAAGAAAAATTGTTGATAACATTTTGAAAAATAAGCCTATAAGAAAAAATGTTGATAGAAAGTCCTTATATTGTAAAAACAATGTGTGTAGCAGTTTCGTTTTTTTAAAATAAGATTGATGGTGGAAAAAATGTGGATAACAATGGAGATACCGAACCAAAAGTGTGGATAATCATTAGGAGATAGAAGAAAAAATGTTGATAAGTTTCGGAACATAAAAAATAGTGTGATGAAAAGATAACGGTTGAAATATCGAACTCAATAAAAATAGAATTTGATATTGATTGAAATAGTTTTCGAAAATCATTGTTCTATGAGGTCTATATAGAGAGTATTTTGTATACTTGTGAAAACCTATTTGGTTGGAAAAAAGATAGAGAAAGATTTAAGAAGGTAAAAGATTAAGAAGGTAAAAAGATTAGAAGATAAAAGTAGAACGGTATCATAGAACAAAGTAGAGATAAAATAGTCAGAATACATAGATAATTATAAGAGATAAAAAGAATGTATTTTTTTAATTTGATTTTAGAGTTATCTAAATTTTTTTTGTAAAAGTATTGTAAAATAAAAAAACGTTGTTATAATGTATAAGGTATACAGTGCTATAACAGATACGGGGGAGGAGTATATAAAACCTCAGTTTCGTTTTTTATCTGATGTAATTTCGATTGCAGAGTTTTTTATTACATAAAAACGGTTTAGATGACGGGGGTATTTGTCAAACTATCTCTTGTAGAATGGCATTATCTTATATTTTTTGAAAGGAGGACATGAAAATGTCTGAAGAAAAACGCGTAGTAAGAAAAGCGACGCTTGGCGAGGCGTTGTTGTCATTCGGTCTTTTGGCCGTAATTATGGCAGTTGCAATTATTGTATATGGAGCTGATCCACACGTACCTATGTTCTGTGGAGTTATCATTGCAACATTGATATCATTAAAAATTGGTTATAAGTATGAAGAATTGGAACAAGCTATGATCGATGGGATTACAAAAGCGATGCAATCTGCTTTAATCCTTATGGTTATCGGGATTCTAATCGGAGTATGGATGGTGGCAGGAGTTGTTCCTTCTATGATTTATTATGGATTGAATATCTTATCACCAAAAGTCTTCTTACCTGCAACAATGATTATCTGTTCTATCACATCTTTAGCAACAGGAACATCTTGGGGAACAGCAGGAACAATGGGTATTGCATTGATCGGTATTGCACAAGGACTTGGAATTCCTGCAGGAATCACAGCAGGGGCTGCATTGTCAGGAGCATACTTTGGAGATAAAATGTCTCCATTATCCGATACAACAAACTTAGCACCGGCTATGGCGGGAACAGACGTATTTACTCACGTTAAATATATGTTAAAAGCAACAGGTGTAAGTTACCTTATCGCGATGGTAGTATTCGTTGCAGTTGGATTGAAATTCGGTAGCGGAGATGCAGAGTTACAAGGAATCACAAACTTACAAACAGCAATTAAGAGTCAATTCAATGTAAGTCCTATTCTTATGTTACCTCCTGTACTTGTTATCGCAACAATTGCTAAGAAAATGCCGGCTATCCCTGGTATTACACTAGGAGTATTGATTGCAGCAGTAATGGGACCTATCTTCCAAGGAAGCAACTGTAGTTTGGGAGCAATTTTTGACTGTGGTATGAACGGATATGTAGCAACAGTAGAAAATATACCTGCTGATGTTGCAGCATTGTTCTCACCTGAAGAATTGGAAGCGTTCTTAAATCTACTTTCAAAAGGTGGAATTATGAGTATGATGTTCTCCGTATCTATGACAATCATTGCGATGATGTTCGGTGGAGTTGTAGAAATGACAGGACAAATGGAAATTATTGTAAAACAAATCTTGAAACTTGTAAGAACTGATGCAGGATTAGTAGTATTAACAGAATTAACATGTATCTTCAGTAACATGGTAATGCCTGAACAATATATCTCAATTGTTGTACCTGGTCGTATGTATGCTCAAACATATCAAGAACGCGGTCTTCACCCTAAATGTTTATCAAATGCATTGGAATCTGCCGGAACAGTGTCCGGAGCATTCATTCCATGGCATACATGTGGTGTATTCATGAGTACAACACTTGGAGTTCCAATTTGGGGAGCAGGCGGATATGCACCTTGGTTAGTATTTAACTACGTACAAATTATTGTAACTGGGGTATTTGCATACATGGGAATCACAGTTACAAAGATGACAGACGAAGAAAAGAAAATCTTGGCGGAAACAGGACACGTTTCTTAATCGTCAACAAAATAAATAGAGAAAATTAAAGCGCTAGAAGAAATTCTAGTGCTTTTTTATATCTATTGCTTTTTATACAAAGGAAATCAAATTTTAATAAGTTCTACAATATTTGTTAGGAAAGAAACGTTAAATGAAACTTGGTTATGAAAATAAAACAGAAAGTTTTGATGATTTAATCACTGAACACTGTCTCAAAATGTGATGCGTATAGTATGTTTGTGAAAAATGGAATAAAGTGAATTGACATTAGTAAAAAGCAAATTTCATGATAACGTTGATTAGTGATTCATATCGTATATCTTTTTTATAAAATATCTTGCAAGTCTGTTGAAATGAGGAGAATGAGTGTTGTAGTTTGTATTTTGGACATAAAAATATCACCTTTCTTTGTTCCCAAAAGGTGATATTTACAATAAATAACTTATTTTTTTAGTTGATTTTTTACAACTTCTACAATGTGTTTGGAAGAAAGTCCGTATTTTTCAATCAGTTCCATTGGTTTTCCACTTTCTCCGAACGTATCTTGAATTCCTACTTTTACCACTTTACAAGGATACTCTTCGCTTACCACTTCTGAAACTGCTGAACCAAGTCCTCCATAGATACTATGTTCTTCACAAGTGATGATCAATCCTGTTTCTTTCGCTGCTTTGACTAAAATTTCTTGGTCGATTGGTTTGATGGTATGGATATGAATGACTCTTGCATGAATATTTTCTCTTTCTAATTCTTCTGCAGCTTGTAATGCTTGTCCTGTTTCAAATCCCGTACATACCAAGGTAACATCATTTCCCTCTTTTAAGGTAACACCTTTTCCAATTTCGAACTGATAAGTTTCATCAAAGATGTCTTCTACTGAAGGGCGACCTAATCTTACATAACAAGGACCATCCAACTCAGCGACAGCACGAATGATATGTTCTGTCTCTACTCCGTCACATGGACAGAAAACATGCATATTTGGAATCACTCTCATCAAAGCTAAGTCTTCTACAGTCTGATGAGATGCTCCATCTTCTCCGACAGTTAATCCGGAGTGAGTGGCACAAACTTTTACATTTAGATTCGGATAGCAGATAGAATTTCGGATTTGATCGTATGCACGACCTGTTGCAAACATAGCAAAAGTGCTTGCAAAAACAGTATTTCCACAAGTTGCAAGTCCGGCAGCAATTCCCATCATATTTGCTTCTGCGATTCCGATATTGAAATGTCTGTCAGGTGCTACTTTCTTTGCATCTGCAGATTTTGTTGATTTCGATAAGTCTGCATCCAGTACAACAATATTTTTATTTTCTTGAATGATTTTTGCCAATGTAGTTCCGTATGCATCTCTTGTTGCTCGTTTCATCGATTATGCCTCCAATTCTTTCAGTGCAAGTTCACATTGTTCCGCGTTTGGAGCTGAACCATGCCATCCACATTGATTTTCCATATAAGAAACACCTTTTCCTTTGATTGTTTTTGCGACAATACAGGTAGGTTTGCCGGAAACGGTTTTTGCCTCATTGTAAGCAGCAAACAATTCATCATAATCATGTCCGTTAACTTCAATGACATGCCATCCGAATGCTTGGAATTTCTCTACAATCGGATATGGACTCATAACTTCTTCCAATTCTCCGTCAATTTGAAGGTTGTTGTTGTCTACGATAGCAACCAAATTGTCTAATTTGAATTGAGCAGCACTCATTGCCGCCTCCCAAATTTGACCTTCTTCAATCTCTCCGTCTCCTGTTAATACAAAAACTCGATAGTCCTGTTTGTGTATTTTTGCAGACAATGCCATGCCGACACCCGCAGATAAGCCTTGTCCCAAAGAACCGGTGGACATTTCTACGCCGTCCACATAGTTCATATTCGGATGACCTTGTAATTTGGAATTGATTTTTCTGAAAGTGGAAAGTTCTTCTTCAGGAATCAGACCTTTTTCGCACAAAGCCGCATAAATGAGCGGTGATGCATGTCCTTTGGAAAGAACGAAACGATCTCTGTTAGGGTCCTTGAAGTTGTCTTTTCCGAAATTCATTTCTCCAAAATAAAGAGAAGTCAAAATTTCAACGCCCGATAGGGAACCGCCCGGATGACCGGAGTTTGCGGCAGTAACCATCTTTACAATGTTTCTTCGGATATTTTTTGCATGATTCGCCAATTCTTGATATGAGTTCATCGATACCTCCAATAGTGATATATCATTAAAATAATTCTTGTTAAAGTGAGAAATCTCTGTTCAAAGAGAATAGAACATCTGTCACTCTCACAGATAAATAAGATTTTTTACTAGTAATATCATATAATAAAATGAAGTAAAAATCTATTGTTTTGGTATAAAAAACAAGGATAGTTTCTAAAAAGACATATAAATAGGGGAAATAATGAAAAATAATATATACTATATCAGATGGATAGAATAAAAATAAGAACGAAAAAAAATAGAGCTACTGAGCGGAAAAAAGAAAGGTAATATTGGAACAAAGATAGCAAAGTGGTGAGGAATCTCTAGGAGTTTATAGAATGTTTACCAAAAGTAAAAAATAGTCACGATGATATTAGATGATAATTGAAGAATTTTGAAAAAAAGACAAGCGATATTCACTTGTCTTTTTTTGGAAATTTTTTGATGTATCAAAAAAATACGACTTGTGTGATGTTCTCCTAATATCGATTGATAAGAGTTCTGTTATTCTTACCATAGATCAGATATCATATCAATACTTCTTACTAACAGTATCACAAACCAACAGACAGATAACTTGAATATATGTTTATTCTCCGGAAGGATATTTTTCTCACGTTTCAAAGTAACCATTGCATAGACACCTGTTAAGAGCGCGATTATGATTAGGAGTATAATTGCAATATTTGGAATGCGCTCTATCCATGGGAAATGAAGTCCTTGCCGGTCACAAAAGTTAACCAATACAATCAATAATAATTGTAGGATAAAAGGAAAACGTTGTTTTAAAATCTCTCTTCGATTCATATCACTTGCTCCTCTGATATTATTTCTGCATGAAAAAAACTACCTCTTACTAAATTATAAATCTCAATCTAAAAAAAAGAAAGGTTTGATACATTATTGTAAAAATGGATACCACTTCTTGTGAAAAAAGGTAGGTTTCTATGCCGTCCTGTGCTATAATTTAGGATAGAAAATTAGAAACAGAAAGTAGGAATCAGAATGTTTTCATCAACAAGAGAAGTACTACCTTCCCTAAAGGTAGTCTATGTATTACTAATTGTATTTTTTGTAGCAGTGCTATTTCGAAATTATTTCAATAAATTAAAGACCAAAGAAGATTATTTGAAACGGGCATCGAATTTAGGAAAACATTGGAAACAATATGATCGTGCTGCTCAAATCTTGAAAAAAGGAATGAGTACGCTTACATTGACAGAGGAAGAAAAGGATGTATTCAATTTCCAAATTGGAATGCAATACTACTACAAAAGAGATTATAAGGAAGCAGTTGAATATTTTGAAAAAATGGAACGATATTTTAAGAAAGCAAGAATTCCGTTTGATAATGGATACCTTTCTATGATTGTAAGCTATTATAATATCGGAAAAGTAGAAAAAGCGAGAAGCTTATATCGTATCTTGAAAAAACAACAAAAATTAGATTCTCGATATGGAGATTTGGATATGTTGGAAAAAAGATTGTTTGACTAAGTATCAATACATTTTCTCTTCCTAGTGAGTGCAGAGAAGATGATTAGTCAAATAAGTTTTGTGATAAGAAATAATTTGGAATCATTTTACAGGTTATAAAATATACTTTTGATTTATCAAAAAGAACGGTGATAAAAACAGATGAAATCATTGTGTCAAAGCCGATAGATGGGGGTAAAAGATTCCGTTTTGAAAAAATATTTAAAACAATATATTATGTAAAATAAAAAAACCTCTTGGAATAGAGGTTTTTGAATATCTAATGTTTTATCAAAAAGAACGGTAATAAAAACAGATGAAATCATTGTGTCAAAACCGATTGATGGAGGTAAAAGATTCCGTTTTGAAAAAATAATTAGAAAACAATATATTATGTAAAATAAAAAAACCTCTTGGAATAGAGGTTTTTTGTATGTCTTATTTAGAGTAGTACTCGATGATAAGAGAGTCAGTAACTTCGATTGGAACTTCTTCTCTTGCTGGAAGAGCAACAAGTTTTCCACTCAAGTTATTTTCATCTTTTTGAAGATAGCTTAAGTTGCATAGTGATTCTTTGAAGTTGTTTTTGAATGTGTCAATACTTTGAGATTTTTCTCTCAAGCTGATAACATCTCCAACTTTTACTTCATAAGAAGGTCTGTCTACTCTCTTTCCATTTACTAAGATATGTTGATGAACTACCATTTGTCTTGCTTGACGAAGTGTAGATCCAAATCCTAGACGGTAAACAAGGTTGTCTAAACGACATTCTAATCGTTGAACCAAAGTTTCCCCTGCATTACCCTTTGCAGACATCGCAGCTTCTACCCAGTTTGCAAATTGTTTTTCTTGCATATCGTAATAAGCTTTTAATTTTTGTTTTTCATTTAATTGCTTACCGTAGTCTGATTGTTTACGAACCGGTGTAGCGCCTCTTTTTAGTGCTTTCGGGTGAGCACAAACATTTACCCCGAATCTTCTTGCCACTTTAAAACGTGGTCCTCTTGGTCTTGCCAATGTATTTCCTCCCTGAAACAATAATACAAAAATTACGTCCCAGCAGCCTATTAAGTATTTTATCTCAAAAGTATCTAAAAATCAATCGTAAAACAAAATTTAAATAGAAAGTTTTTTGTATAAAAAAGAACAACTCATAGGGGAATGAGTTGTTCTTTTGGGGGTGATTAAAAAATTAACTTAGCTATTACATTTATGGGATTGAAACAATTATATAATTGATAACTGTTATCTGTTATTATAATATATCAAATATCACGGTTTGTAAAGTATTTTTTTGAAAAAAATAGAAAATTTTATTCACAGAGGAAAATAATTTTGAACCTGTCTTGTGATATTTTGATGATATCAATACTTACAGAATATCGTTCCAAGAAAGAAAAAGATATTGAATTCAAAAAGAGAAATTTTTTGGGAATCCAAAACCTGGAGAAGTACAAAAAAGAACCTGTTTTATTTCCTCTTACTTGAAGAATAAAATAGGTTCTTAAAATTTATTATCACTATTTTTGTGCTTGTGTATCTTGTTTCATGTTATTTGCAATATGAACGGTATGTTGAGGATATGGGAAGATAATATGATTTTTATCGAACAAGTCTTTGATATCTGCCATCAATTCAAAGTAGGTATCCCAATAGTCATCTGTTTTTACCCAAGGCATGGCAGTAATTTGAACAGAGCTGGCACGAAATGCAGATACTCCGAATACCGGTGGAGGATCTTGTAATACTTTCTCGTTGGAATCATATAAGTTTTTAAGGAGAGAAATTGCCTTTTTGTAGTCGCTGTCATAGCTGATGTCGACACGAATTTCAATTCTTCGAATCGGTGTGGAAGAGTAATTCGTTATTTCTGTATTTGTAATCACGGAGTTTGGAATGAATACAACACAACCGTCTGTTTTTTTGAGTATGGTATACATGACTCTGATTTCCATTACGGTGGCTGTGATACCGTCTTTTAGTGTCAACAGGTCATTTACTCGAAATGGTTTGAAAATTAAAATTAAAATGCCGGATGCCACATTGGATAGACTGTCTTTTATCGAAAGACCAACTGCAACTCCCAATGCTCCCAATAGTGTAATAAAAGAGTTGACAGGAACTCCAAGGTTTGCAAGTGCAGTGATGATGGAGAGAAACACGGCGAAGATATAAGTTGTTTCAGAAAGAATTCCTCCTGCACTGTTATTCTCTTTTACAAAAAAGCGTTTAATCAGTTTTTTGAGTAATTTTGCAATAATGAATCCTATGGTTAGAATGATAAGGGACTCTAGAATTTGGACGCCATAAGCATTCAAAAATTTTTGTGACCAGGAAAGCAGTTCTTCTCCAGTTTCGACCGTTTCTTCAATTTTCTCTATCGGTGTAGTTTGTTCCATTTTGGATACTCCTTTTTATCTGATTTTCTGTTTGAATCACATTATCTTTGCTCTGTGTCAAATTAACTTTTATCATTTTGATTCTTGAACATCTTAAAAGGGATATATGCTCTGTTTCTCATGACATACAAAATGATGATGACACGTTGTAAGTGTAGGTAATTCTATCAGAATTGAGTAGTACAAATAAGAAAAATGAATGAAGTTGGATACATCATTCATTTTCAGTACTGCTATTTTATGGTGAAAGACATCTTTTTGTATCGTTTCACGCGAAACATCGTTTGATAGTTTCCAACGTTGTGAATCACTTGTTTAGTGTTCATGGTCGTGATGGTCACAGCCACAACCACAACCACAACCACAACCACAGTGATGATGTTCTTCGTCGAAGTCTTCTTCGTCTGTTCCAAATACTTCCCAGAATACTTCTTCTGCTAATTTCATTTCATCCAAGTCTTCGATGCTGTCTAATTGAAGGCCGTTTTCTCCTTCTTCATATCGATAGAGGTATAATTCATCTGAATTATCAGGAATAAGAGCGATATATTCGTATTCTCCCGCCTCGTAGATTCCTACAACTTCACAACTAAGTTCTTCGTCATTTTCTGTTACAATATTGATTTTGATATTTTCTTCTTCTGTTAAAAAGTTTTTATTTTTTTCCATGCGTATTCCTCTTTTCTTTTGTATTTAATCATAAAATTTTAATATATCATGAAATTTATTGTTTCCGTTTCCTGTGGTTTCTACACTTGATTGTTTAGGACTTCTCTTCAAAACATATTGATAGATACGATGAGTTTTCAAAGTTGTATCGGAGTCTGTTTCCTGTAATCCGGTTCATTTTGTTTTTGTTATAGTGTTAGTTACTGTTTATCAGTACAAAGAATACTTACCCTTTGGTCTGATTATCGTCAGAACAATATTTCCGAAAAAAAGCGGAAGAACATATCTCAATCCAACTTAAAATTGATACAAATTGAATCATACTTTCGTGTTGAATAGTGCTTTCGTCGTTATACCAAACAAAGATGTATAGTGAGACATGCAAATGGAATAAGTGATAGGTATATCAAAATGAGCAAATTCTTATTATCACGTTAATCAAGGATACTTTTGTATTTATTCTGAAAATAGAAGAATCAACCGTTGGACTTTAACTGATGTCATTAGCCGTTATCACTATATTACGGTTTGACAGGTTCCCATTTTGTGATATATGGCAGGAGCAATTGTCTTAAGATAGTAATATCGGTTTCGTCAGTAAGAAAAATCCTCTCAAAATCCAACATACCGCTATCATCAAGCTCGTCATACTCTTTTTCGGATATGGCGGTATAGAGAATATCTCTTGCACTCAACAGAGTATCTGTTATGTTCATCTGTTCACAACCAAGTGCTAAAGAATATGCCCTTGTATCCGGATAATCCCGACTTTCACTTCTATGCAAAACATAAATTACTTTTTCTAAAGCATTCAGTATTTTGAGATAGTCGTCTTTGGATAGTACAATTTCATCACGCATTTCTTTGATGAATCTCCTTTCGTACCAATATTGTCAAATAAAAATTTCACATACTAATTATATCTATTGAGTCATGCCATTATACCATAGTAACAGAATATTATAAACTTGTATTTATAATTTCTTCAGAATATTTTATATGATATTTTTTGATTTATTGAGAATGTTTTATATGTTATAATAATAGTATCCTTAAGGAACTGATAGTTAATCAGTTGATAGGAATAGAACTAGGAAAACAAAAATTGTAGAGGAGGAGCAAAAGTGAGAAGAAAAGATCGTGAAGTAGTGAACCATGAAGAGTTGTTGCAAATTATGCGTAAATGTCTTTGTTGCAATCTTTGTTTATTTGATGAGGAGTATCCCTATGTAGTTCCTCTTAGTTTCGGTGTAGTTTATGAAGAGGAAAAGTTTACATTGTATTTCCATGGTGCTAAAGTTGGAAAGAAAATAGACTTATTGAAACAAAATTCCAAAGTTGGATTTTCGATGAACTGTTCTAATAAGATTCATTTGGGTGAAGTTCCTTGTAATTCTACTACAGAGTATGAAAGTATTTGTGGAAACGGAACCTTGACACTTGTGGAAGATGTAGAGGAGAAACAAGATGCACTTTCCAACCTGATGAAACAGTATCAGCCGGAAGTGCAACATCAATTTACCGAACAGATGGTAAATGTCGTTGCAGTGTTGAAATTAGAAGTCCATGAGATTACAGGGAAACGTTTAGTAATGTAAGAAAGGTTTTTTGTATGGTAAATAAAGTAGCATTTTTTGATATTGACGGTACTATTTATCGTGATTCGTTGATGGTGGAGCATTTCAGAACATTGTTGGATTTTGATTTGATGGTTTCTGAGAAGCACGCTACACAAGCGTACAAGGATTGGTATAAACGTCAAGGAGATTATGAAGATTATCTGGAAGCAGTGAGCAGAGTATATGTAGAAGAGTTAAAAAACTTGACTAAAACAGATGTGGAATTTACGGGCCGATATGTGATTAAGAAAAAATCGGATCGTGTCTACAAATTTACTCGTGCCATGTTGCAGAAACATAAAAAAGAAGGACATTTGGTCATTTTTATTTCAGGTAGTCCGGATTTTTTGGTAAAGAATATGGCGAAAAAATATGGAGCAGACGATTTTAAGGCAAGTCAGTACATCTACGAAGGGGAGAAGTTCACCGGACAAGTTGTTCCGATGTGGGATTCTGTCAGCAAGAACGGTGCAATTGACTATTTTGTAGAAAAGTACAATATTGATTTGGAAAGCAGTTTTGCATACGGAGATACCCACGGTGATTTTACCATGTTGAAACGTGTTGGAAATCCTGTTGCAATCAATCCTGCAAGAGAGTTATTGGACAGCATCAAGATGGACGAGGAGTTATCTCAAAAAGCAACGATTGTAATTGAACGTAAGGATACAATTTATACAATGCAGCCACATCAAGCGAATTTGATTGATGTGGAAGAGATGGAAAATACTTTTTCGTTTGAATAAAATCAAGGAATAAGACAGACTTTTTTAAGAAGATAAGGTTCTGTGAATAAGTGGAGGGAAAATTAGTGACGAAGGCGGATAAGCATTTTAAGGAACTGTGTACTCGGATTTTGGAAGAAGGATATAACACAAAAGGAGAAAAGGTAAGACCGAAGTATGCAGACGGAACGCCTTCTCACACCTACTTTGTCAATCAAGTTTGGGAAGAATATGATTTGCAAAAAGGAGAATTCCCGATTTTGACACTTCGACATATTGCGTGGAAGTCTTCTATCAAAGAGATTTTGTGGATTTATCAAGATCAAACAAACTCTTTGGATGTATTAGAAGATAAGTATGATATACATTGGTGGAATGATTGGGAAGTAGAACAGAGCAGAACCATCGGTCAACGATACGGCGCGACAGTAAAACGATATGATTTGATGGACAAGTTGCTCAACGGACTTAAGACACAACCTTATGGCAGACGACACATTATCAATCTGTATCAATACCAAGACTTTCAAGAAACAGACGGATTATTCCCTTGTGCAATGGAAACACATTGGAGTGTTCGTGACGGAATTTTGGATATGACCTTGATTCAACGATCTTCCGATGTTCCTGTGGCAAATGCAATCAACAAATTACAATATGTTGCGTTGATGATGATGGTTGCAAAACACTGTGATTTCAAACTTGGTAAATTCTGTCACCTTGTCCAAAATGCACACATCTACGATCGTCATGTTGAACAGGTGAAAGAGATGTTGGAGAGAAGTGGGCAAGAAGATTGCACCAATTTGAGATTGGTGTTGGATACGGATAAAACGGATTTTTATAGCTTTACTTTGGAAGATTTTAAGTTGGAGAACTACGAACCGAACAAACCGAATTTCACATTTGAATTGGCGATTTAACAGTCGGAAAATCGGACTGATAGAAGGGAACAGATTGATTGAAAAAAATAGGATTGCTTGTTGCAGTGGAACTAAAGGCTTTGAAAAGAAAATACGGAGAACCGTATAAAACAGATTCTTATGTAGGATATGAAGTGTTACGGTATTCTATGGACGGCTGGGAGTGTTATGCCGTTCATACGGGAGCAGGAGAAATTGCTGCTGCGGCAGCCACGCAACTATTGATTAGTGTCTACCATGTCGACATGATTCTGAACTTCGGAGTGGTCGGTGCACTGACAGAGGAGATGACACATCATAGGCTTTGTGTTGTAAAAGAAGTGGTACACTACGATTTTGACACTTCTGTAGCAGACGGTTGTGAAGTCGGCAGATACTTGGAGTATCCGACCATCTATATTCCGACAACGGAATCGCTGTGGCAAGATGCAGTAAAACAGAATGTCGATTTGAAACCGGTTGTCTGTGCATCGGCAGATAAGTTTATTGAAACGGCAGAGAAGAAACAGGAATTACATCGTATTTTTCAAGCGGATATTTGTGAAATGGAAGCGGCTGGCATTGTGCTTACCTGCAATCGAAATCGAGTGCCGTGTCTTTTGATTAAAATGGTCGCCGATGGATTGGAGGGCGGATTGGAAGAATTTAAAAAAGAGTTTCACGCCTCTTCCGATATTTGCCTTGAGGTCATGACTGGTGTTGTGCATGGTTTTGTGGAACAGCGAAACGAGAGGAATAAAGTCAGATGAAAAATTTGTATATGATTGTAGCAATGACGGAAAAAACGAGAGCAATCGGCAAGAACAACGATATGTTGTATCATTTGCCTGAGGATTTGAAATACTTTAAGCAGACTACACAGGGACATACCATTGTAATCGGTTACAACACTTATATGAGTTTTCCAAAGAGACCTCTTTTGAATCGCAAAAATATCGTATTGACACGAAAAAACAGAGTAATAGAAGGTGTGGAGATATTGCACAGCATCGAAGAAGTGCTGGACTATGCCAAGTACAATCCAAAAGAGCAAATCTTTATCTGTGGTGGAGATACGATTTATGAGCAGTTTATGCCGTATGTGAGTAAGTTGTTTCTTACTATCATAGAAGAGGAAACGCCGGTTGAAGCGGAGGCATTCTTTCCTGAAGTAGATACTAAGATATGGAAAAAAACGGAAGAGAATCCGTCGAAAGAGTGGAACGGAGCAACTCCGAACTATCGTTTTACCGTTTGGGAAAAATATTAGACGGTTTATCCTTTCAAATTGTGTCGGAATGGAAAAGTGATAGACAAATTCTACACTGTTTGTCAAGTGAGTGCTTGTAATAGATAAGATGTAGAAGTATATGAAATCATACAATTTTTCGGATGGTAAATTATGAAACGAGTGGATGAATTTATAAAAAAAGTGAATCAAATAACATCATACAACAACGTACCTTATTCAGTCTTTTTTGAATTGGAGAGAGAATATCTTTCGATTAGGTCCGATGAGACAATCCCAAAAAAAGAAAAAGGAAGAATTTGGTTACAATCCGGGTATGAAGTCGTATATATGATTTGTTCCGGAGTAAGATGGGAACAAGAACAGAGAATAAAGAAAGAGAAAGAAAGGAGTGAGTGAGATGAACAGAACGGTTTTGGTAACAGGAAGCTCCAGAGGAATCGGTCGAGCGATTGCAAAGGCGTTTGCAAAACAGGGTGATAGAGTAGTTATCAACTATATTGAGCAGAAGGAAGCAGCCGAGCAAGTAAAAGAAGAGATTGTTCGTGATGGAGGTCGTGCAATTGTTGTACAATGTGATGTGTCTGACGAACAACAAGTTAAAAAGATGATAACAACCATCGAACACGAGTTTTCTCCTGTAGAAGTATTGGTCAACAATGCCGGTATTGCTGAGATGGCATTATTTACTGATATTGAAACAAGTACATGGGAGAGAATGTTCGATGTCAATGTGAAGGGAATGTACCTTTGTTGCAAGTATGTTCTTCCCGGTATGATTTCCCGAAAAAAAGGAAAGATTGTAAACATTTCTTCTGTTTGGGGATTAGTAGGTGCATCGTGTGAAACACATTATTCCGCAACAAAAGGAGCGATTCTTGCTTTTACCAAAGCACTCGCAAAAGAAGAAGGACCATCCAATATTCAGGTCAATGCCGTTGCACCCGGAGCAGTTCTGACAGATATGCTTTCGGGATTTGATGAAGAAACGTTACAGATGGTTGCAGATGAAACTCCTGCCGGACGTTTGGGACAACCTGAAGACATCGCAGAAACAGTGGTGTTTTTGTCATCTGAAAAAGCGAACTTCATCACCGGACAGATTATCAGTCCAAACGGTGGATTTGTGGTATACTGATATTGTTAAATACATAAGGAGAATCGATATGGAATGATTGACAAATGCTATTTCGACAGTAGTTGTTTATCTGTTTACAGAGTCGAGAAGTTTTTCGAAAAAAAGTAAAATCAATTGAAAACGTTATCTCTAGGATAAGAGGAGGGATTATCTATGAAACAAAATAAGTATGCAGTTATTCTAGTGATTTTAGCATTGTGTTGCTTAAGTGCATGTTCTTCCGATTTAACCACAGAAGATCAGACGAAACATATTTATCTCAATTCACAAGGAAACACGATAGTAGAAAGAGTCGTGGTTCCGGACGGATATACGAGAGTTGCAGAGGATGAACATAGTTTTGGACAATTTTTGAGAGAGTATCCATTAAAACCGTATGGAAGTTCTGTTTTGTTGTATGATGGAAAAGAAAAAAGTGCACAATCTCATCATGAAGGAGTTTTTGCAATGCATCTTGAACCAAGGGATTTACAACAATGTGCAGACTCTGTAATGAGAATCTATGCGGAATATTTGTATCAAAATGGAGAGGAAGATAAGATAATCTTTCATTTTGTTGACGGTTTTGAGTGTGATTATACACATTGGAAACAAGGATATCGTGTTGTTTTTGATGAACGAGGAAATCCTCAATGGGTAAAGAAGGCAGAGCCGGGAAGTGATGAAAAAATATTGGAAAAATATTTGAATGTTGTGTTTGCCTATGCATCAACCGTTTCAATGGAAAAAGAATCAAAGATGATTACGCTAAAAGAAATGAAAATTGGGGATGTCTTCTTACATTCCGGAACTCCGGGACATGTGGTAATGGTAGTTGACTGTTGTAAGAATGATGAAGGGAACATTCAGTTCTTGTTGGCACAAGGATTTATGCCGGCACAAGAGTTTCATTTGATTAAAAACCCGGCACATCCTGAGAATCCATGGTACGATATTTCTGAAATCAAAGAAACTTTGGTAACACCGGAGTATCAGTTTGGAATCAACGAATTTAGAAGATTATACTATTTGGATGGGTCTAAATAATTGTTGACAGAACATAGAAGTTTTTTATAAATCAAGTTCAGCAGGAGATTAAAATTTCGCTATACACATTGATTTATCAGTGTGTATAGCGTTTTCTTTTGTATATCTATTCGCTAAATTTAGGTAAATTCAAGTTACAAGATAGATCTTAAAAAATTTAAAAAAATAAGGATTTACTATTGAATATTTTTTTTGTAAGGATTATGATATCTTTTGATAATGTTTCTTAACTAATTATAGGAGACGTTATCAAAAAAATGACGATAGCCGTTTTTTAATCTGTTTTCTGAAATGAAATCACAAGACAAGTGACGTTTTGTGATTTTAAGCGTTTAGATTGAAAATTGGCATTAAATTTTTATGAATGGAGGATTTTTATGAAAAAGCGATTAGCAAGCATTTTTTTAGCTCTTACGATTACTATGTCACAAGGCTGCTTATCGTTTGCAGACAGACCCGTTGATGTAAATGATAACAAGAACATTGAATCATTCGAAGAGTTCAAAAGGGATGTCAAGCAGGAGGATGTGCAACAAGAGGGAGGTAATATTTATTCTGAAGGGGATCAACAAAATCTGAGCCCGTTACTGAAGGACTTCAAAAAGAATCTCGAAGGAGATAAAATTGAAGTCGAGAAGGTCGTTTATTTTGTGGAATATGAAAGTGCACAGGATAAAGAGACTGTTCTTCAATCTCTAAAGAAAATAGAGGATACGAAAGTACTCTATGAATATAACATAATTTTTCAAGGATGTTCGGTAGAAACATGGCCGAAGAACTTGGATGCGTTAAAGATGATTAAAGGTGTAAAATCAGTCGAAAGAGCAGGACAGTTAAGCCCTTTAATGAACAACGCAAGAAAAAACATCGGAATAGAAGATGTTACGGAAGATTACTTAAAAGCAATCAATGCAAACGGGATAGACAAACATTTTGATGGGAGAGGAATGTTGATCTCACATATTGATACCGGTATGGACTCTACTCATAGAGCGATGAGAATTGATCCGGATGCATTGCCTGCGATGAAACTGAAAAACAATCATCATGATCCGTTTTGGGTGAGTGACAAAGTTCCTCATGCGTTCAACTATATGAACGGCGGAACTAATACGATTGAAAAATATGATGACGGCTCTGCTTATTATGATCCTCATGGAATGCATATTGCGGGAATCTTAGCAGCAAATGACACCGATGATCTTGTAAAACAGAACAGAGGAATAAAAGGAGTTGCTCCTAATGCACAACTTCTATCCTATAAGATGTATTCTGATGCGTCTGATGCATTTGCAGGGGATGAAACAATGTTCCATGCATTTGAAGATTCTATTAAATTGGATGCGGATGTTGTTTCCATCTCGTCCGGATTTACAGGAACAGGGCTTGTGGGAGAAAAATACTGGCCGGCTATTAGAGCGATGCGAAAAGCAGGAATACCTGTTTTTGTTGCAACCGGTAACTTTGCAACATCATCCTCCAATTCATCTTGGGATAGATATGCAAACAATGCGTTGGGTATGACCGACACAGGTAATGTTACAAGAACTGCAGCTCATGAAGATGCAATTGCAGTAGGTTCTTCCAGAAATACAGTGGTGTATTTCCCTACAATAAAAATTGCAAATCAAAATTTGACAAAAGATTTTAGATATAGCCAAATCGGAGCATTTTTCGATCAAATGAAATTTCTTGATCAACATACAAATAAAAAGGCTGGAAAATATACATTTGTTTATCTTGGAAAATGTCAAGATGAAGATATCCAAGGTCGTGATTTAAGAAACAAAATTGTTGTAATGGACAGAATTTATACAAAAGATTTGAAATATGCGTTCAAAAAAGTACAAGATAAGGGTGCTAAATTAGTAGTAGTAGTCAATACTGTTTCTTATTACAACAGAGATGATTGGGAAAATATACCTGCTATGGGATATGAAAAAGATGAAAATACATCCATGCAAGTAATTTCACTTTCAGGGTATGACGGAGCAGAACTTTGGGACATGATGCAAAACAAAGTGACTCATGAAGACTCAAATACAACCGCAAGAGGAGAAAATGAATATAGAGTTGATATGCAACAGTTCAACAGTCGCAAACCGAAAGTAGGAGCTACTGCAGAACTAGATGTGGAATTTTCTGATGAGTTGCAAAAATGGGAAGAAAATTATCAAGTTCCTGCCGGTTCTACGTCTTGGGGACCACGAACAGACTTGATGTTGAAACCTGATATTTCAGCTCCCGGTAAAAATATCTATTCCACATTGAACAAAGTAAACGGAAAAGATGATTATGCATATATGTCAGGGACATCTATGGCAACACCGGTTGCTGCAGGAGCCAGCGTATTGATTAGACCGAAATTGAAAGAAATGGTCGAATCTCCAGTATTAAAGAGTGCAAACATAGATCTTTCCAGTCTTACAAAAATTGTAATGCAAAACAGTGCGACACCGATGATAGATCCATCAACTGCGAAAGATATGGATATCACAACTGCATTTTTTGCATCTCCTCGTCAACAAGGAGCGGGAGTCATCAATGTAGCACGTGCGTTAAAGACAGATGTTATCGCATCGTTTAAGGTAAAAGACTCAGTAGGGGAATACAATTCTTATGGTGCCGTATCATTGAAAGAAATTCGTGGTGGCTCAAAAGACTTTACAATTGATCTTTACAATACAAGTGATAAAGATGTGATATTTGATGTTACTGCGAGTCCTGTTACTACAGATGGAGAAAAACAGGTCACAAAATTGGATGAAGAGTATATAGATGATAATCACAAAGAAGGAAAACAGGTTGTAGCAGAGATTCACCCTGTAAAAGTAGATGGTGCTGAGATTATTTTTAAAGCACAAAACGGTCAAGTCACTGTACCTGCTCACGGCTCCTACCAATTGAATGCAACGATTCAGACAGGTGCAGCAGCAGATGCGGATAAGTTTGTAGAGTCATTCATCAACTTCACATCTCATAATCAAGAATTGGCTTCAATTTCTATGCCGTTGATGGGATTTGCAGGAGATTGGAATAAAGAGCCTATTATAGATAAATGGGCATGGGAAGAAGGTTCACTTTCCGGATCAATAACAGTATTTGACGATAACGGAAAACCAAAACGTCCGGGAACATTAAATTACGGTGCCGGTGGAGAGCACGGTGTAGATAACTTCCACCCTGCCGGTGTGATTCAAAACACAGAGGATGGAAATCCTAACTTCAAACAAGATCCGGAATATTTTGCGATGAATACATCTGTAGATACAACTACATCAAAAGCAAGTGATAGTAACTTAATTTCCGGAAAACAAAAGAAATTAAAAGTGGTAGATCAAAATGGAAAAGAAAAAGAAATAGATGCGAACGATTTTGAGGTAAACAATGCCGGACTTACTCCATCACCATTGGTACTTCGCTCTGCATCAGAATCTAAAATATATATAGCCAATGAGGAAGGCAGAAACTTAAGAACCATGGCAGTACAACACTTTGTAAAAGGAATCTTGAATTCCAAACGAAATACTGCAAAAGGGTTGAAAGACGGATTCAAAAAAGTATGGGGAGACTTGAAATGGGATGGTACAGTCTATAACTCTCATTTGGATCTAGGACTTGGAGATATCACAGGGGATTTGGATCAAGTAGCGGAAGGATTGTATTATTATACTTTTGAATACCGTTTGACACCTGATTACCCATGGCAAAAAACCAGAATTCCAATTAAAGTGGACAATACCTCTCCTACGATTGATTCAATTGACTTGAGTGATGCAGATAATATTGTGATAAAAGCAAATGATACGTATCACAAAGCTAAAGATTTGAGCAATGCTCCAAATGGAGTCTATTTCCTTAGAGATCAAAAACAAGATAAGGATAGACCTGAAAATGAAAAATTGTTCCAACAAGCAGACAGTAAAGTTTGGTATGTTGGTGCAGGGTTTGTCGATTCCGATAACGGTTATGTTACAAAGAACTTTAATGTCATAAGAACATCTGACGGAGAGTATGTGATTAGAGATGCAAACCGTGATTTGATTGGAAAAACTTTGGAAATTGTTGCAGTAGACGGTGCCGGAAACTTTGCTCCGACTTTAAGAGTTGTTTTTGATGATGATGTCAATACCCAAGATAACAAATTGCATTATACTTTAAATGAATATGATTCAGAAACAGAAGAATTTAAAAGTATAGGACAAGGTATTGTCGGTGGACAACTGAAATCAGAGAGTATTCCAAATGTACCTGATCCTGAAAATCCTGATCAAGGGGAAGAGGAAGAAGAGCTGGATGGCGCACCTGTTATCTCTATAGAAAAAGCTGTTTCTACCTTAGGTGAAATGAGAGGCAAGAGAGCAAAAGGAAAAGAATTTACCAATATACGTGTATTGGATAAATCAACTTGGACTTCTGAAGAAAAAGAAACATGGATTTCAACAGGAGAAGATTGCCCTATTAAAGATGAAAGCGGTAACCCTAAATATTATGATGTGGTAGAATATGATAACAAATATTACCACACAAAAGTTCTTGAAGATGGAGATCCGATTTTGTTTATTTGGTCTGAGGCGGAAGAGTCCGGAAATCCGGAAGAGTATGCACGACAAAAAGGTTGCAAACTATTCCCTATTGAATTGGAAGAAGTTTCTACCGAAGATTTGGAAAGAGATGGTAAATTCAAAATTGAGTTAAATGAAAGTGACGGTTTTAGTGTCATCGGTTCATTAACTAATGTTGACAGAAATACCAAAGTATACTTCCAATCAAAAAATATGAGAAATATCAGAAAAAGAATGAAAAAAGAAATTTCGACTTTTGATTACGATAAAGATCAACATACGATGAAATTTGATTTCTATGGAAACAGAGCAGATGTTGATACGAATTCTAATCCTTTTAACTATGACGGTGGAGAGATATACATCTGGGCAGTAAATGATAATGGTGAGAAAAGTAAGAGAGTCACATTAGTGATGCCGGATGCAAAAAAATCTGATGGTGAAACAGATCCATTGCTTGCCAGCGATGATTACAAAGCATATAGCTCCATGCTTAGAAATATTGAAGAGTTGAAAGGCAATGGAAATGGAGGTATTGCAGGGGGAGATAAAGGACAACCTACCATACTTGCAATACCTACAGGACAAACAGTCAGAAATGAAGATACAAAAGAAGATCACGCAGTATTCGCATTAAGAGATAAGTTGAAAGTAAAAAAAGGTTATGCTGTCAGAATCATATCATACAATGCCGGAAAAATGTCATTAGAAGCACTGTCTGATAAAATGTATGCTATCGATCCAAGTAAAATGACAAAACCGGATTATGAATTTGGAGAAGAAGGTAGAAATGGAGAACGATTTATAGATATCAATATTTTGCAAGGATTCAATGCCCTTCGTTTTGAAATCTATAAACCGGATGTAGATAGTCAAGGTAATTTTGTAGGTGTTGAAAGAGATTCAAACGGAGAAATCACCAAGATTCCGGAAGACAAATTAGTTTTTGAAAAAGGTCGTTGTGTTTACTTTGACAAAGAACCCGTTACATTTGAATTGAATTCGGATACATTCAATCCTTATGTTCCTGAAAATGACAAACCTATCCTCTATTCCAAAACAAGCCCTATGACAATCAGAGGAACCATAGGAGATAAAGGTGGGTTTATGTGGCACCTTAGAATGAATCATCATATCATCGATGAATATCTCATCTATGGTGATTTGAAAGTAAACAACACAAGAGATTTTTCATTCACTACAGATGTAAGAGATGGCGATGTTTTAGATATCGGTGTTAAAGATTATTCCGGTAACACATTCCCTGAAAAGACGTTCAAGTCATTGGATGGAGAAATAAAAAAACAAATGCCAAGTCAATATAAAATTTATATTGATAACAAAAAACCTGAAATAGCTATAGAAACAAAAGAAACACAGAACATAACAACTCCGATGTATACGCTTTCTACTCAAGGAGAATCGTCTGTGTTAAAGATTCAAGTTTCTGACAAAATATCTTCCGGTGAAGAAGGAAGACTTCAAGAAATATTTGTGACTGTGAACGGACAAGCAGTGACAAAAGGAGATACGATTCTAGAAGAGGCGAAACCTGAAAAACCTTGGAAAATAGTTGTTACAGCGTCAGACTATGCGAAAAATAAAACCGTCCAAAAATATGAATATAACGGTAACGAATTAAGAAAAATAGTCCAATCAACAAGAAAAGTAATATTTGACTTGAATGGTGGACAAGGTATGCTCTTTGATACAGGAAATGAGCTTACTATCAATGAGGGTGAAGATTGTTTCTTGCCATATCTTAGAACGATTACACCTCCAAGTGAAAAAGTGTTTGAAGGTTGGGAAGTTGTAACAACAGATAGTGCCGGAGCAGAAGTGAAAGTGCAAAGACAACCGGGGGATATTCTATATGTTGAGCAAGATACACATGTTAAAGCATTGTGGAAAGATAAGGCTGAAAAAGAACAAGTAACCATTACTCTTCAACCGGATACAAACAGTAAAATTGTAAAAACGGTAAGAATGGATAAAGGTTCGGTTTATAGACTTCCTGATGCAACCTATTTGGTGAAAAAAGAGTATGCTACTTTCGAAGGATGGACGATAAACGGAACGATCTATCAAGCTGATGATACTATCACAGTAGATGAAGCGTTTACTGCAATTGGAGTTTGGAAAACAAAAGAGGGACAAGATAGCTCATCATCCGGTAGCAGCTCATCTTCCAAACCACAAGATAACAAGGTGACTAAACCGATTGAACAACCGGTTCCAAATGTTAATCCTTCAAACCAATCAAATGACAATGCAGATCTTAGCATAGACCAACTCGCTCAAAAATATCATGATATTTCTAGTCATTGGGCGAAGAATGCAATAGCACTATGTTTACAAAAAGGTTATTTTGTAGGAACATCAAACAGTGCTTTTGAGCCAAACAAATCTCTTTCAAGAGCAGAGTTTGTTACAGCGTTCGGTAAATTTACAGGAGACACTTTGGAAGATGGTAAGATTCTATTCAAAGATGTAAAACAGAGTGATTACTATGCTCCGTATACTGTATGGTCAAATAATAAAAACCTTATGATAGGATATAACGGCTACTTTAGACCACAAGATAATATGACAAGAGAAGAAATGTGTGTTGTATTAGCAAAATATCTAAAAGAAAAACAAACTGGAACGACAACAACAATTGTGTTCAAAGATTCAAAGACTGTGAGTCCTTGGGCAAAGAGTAGTGTTGATAAGGTATTGTCTTTAGGTATTATGAAAGGAAGACCGGACGGAACATTCGGATATCAAGATAATATTACAAGAGCAGAATTAGCACAGATATTGCAATCTCTTGTAGAGATGAATTAAGGACAAGTCTATAGAAACAGAAAGCAATATCAAAGCAGTTTTTAGAATTTATCACTGAACAGTGAAACAGACTTAAGAATACCGACATCTATCGTTAGAACGAAAGAACTGACGATGAGGTGTCGGTATTTTTATGGAAAACGGTGAGAATATAAGGAGAAATATTGGTGATTAGATTGAGGAATCCCGGTGAATATTGACGAGAAGAAAGTGATGATAACAAATTGTTCTTTCACTAAACAGACAGATATTGCATAGAAAGAGAATAGAAGAACATTAAGATAGAAAGTTTGTAAAAACGGATAGATAGGTTGATAAATTGAAGGTTTGAAAAAGTTGGTATTGATACAAATCAATCATAAAAGATTATATAAAAATCCGCCGATTCTTGCTATTATACTGATGTCCTTTTGCAGAAACAGATACTGTTTCTATCGTTTTCAATAGTATCTTGTACTTACTATAATTGGAACAAAAGTGTAGTACGGTTCAGTGAAACGTTATAGGAGTAAATGATGAACAAGTCTTTTTTTATGTATATAACTTGTGAAAAAAGGGTAGATATGATATGATAATTTTAATCATACTAAATTAGTAGGAATTAAAATCGTCAATCAATAGCTTATGTTTGATACTACGAAAACCTAATGAATTGTCAAGAGTTCAGTATCATGTGATTATGAAAAATGCAAGTTGGAAGTGATTGGATTACAGGTACGAATTCTGATAGGCATATGGTGTAGAAGGGTTTTAGTGGAAGATTAGTATAAGGGGGAAATCTTATGAGAGGAAGGTTGTTAGAGATTAGGGATATGTCTGTCGGTGTAGGAGATAAGCTGATTCTAAAAGACATCAACTTGAAGATAAATAAAGGTGAGATTCATGTGGTGATGGGACCGAACGGAAGCGGAAAATCTACTTTAGCGAACAGTATTATGAATCATCCGAAATATATCTTACGAAAGGGAAGTATTTTTTTTGAGGGGAATGATATTACAGAGGATAAGGTAGATGAAAGAGCAAGAAAAGGTATTTTTATGTCCTTTCAGAATCCGTTGGAAGTTGCAGGAATTACAGTGGGGAATTTTCTTCGCAGTGCCGTTTCTGCAAGAGAGGGAAGTCAGATGTCTTTGGTTAAGTTCGGTCGTGAAATTGGGAAACAAATGGAAGCATTGGATATGAAACCGGAATATATTGACCGATATTTGAATTACGGTTTTTCCGGTGGAGAAAAAAAGAAGACGGAAATTTTACAGATGAAAATGTTAAAACCGAAGCTTGCTATCTTGGACGAAACGGATTCGGGACTTGATGTAGATGCCGTTCGCATTGTATCCGAAGGAATTCAGCAATATAAGACGGAAGAAAATTCGTTGTTGATTATTACACATCATAGAGAGATTATAGAACAAATCAAACCGGATTTTGTGCATATCATTATCGATGGAAGAATCGTTAAGACAGGAGATGCTTCTTTAATTGACAAAATTGAAGAGAAGGGATACGGATGGCTTAAGGAAGAGGTGAATCAACAATGACACCTGCAGAAATGACAGAACGAAGAAAAACACAGGTAGAGGATGTAAGTAGAGGAGTCTATGATATCAAAAATGAAGTACATTATCGTTTAAAAACAAAGAAGGGATTGACAAAAGAAATTGTGAATCAAATTTCTGATGAGAAAAATGAACCTGATTGGATGAGAGAGCTTCGATTGGATTCTCTGGAAAAGTTTTATCAAATTGACAATCCTACATGGGGTCCTGATTTATCTGAAGTAAATATTGGCGATATTACTACTTATATTTCTCCGAATGCCAATTTGACGGAAGATTGGGACGAGGTTCCGGATGATATTCGAAATACTTTTATGTTGCTTGGAATACCGGAGGCGGAACAGAAAAAAAATCTTTCGGGGGTCGGTGCGCAGTATGACTCGGAAGTGGTGTACCACAATATTCAGAAGGAATTGTCAGAGCAAGGCGTTATTTACACTGATTTTGAAACAGCAGTGAAAGAATATGAGGATATCGTAAGAGATTACTTTATGACTTGTATTCCAAACACGGATCATAAGTATGCAGCATTGCATGGTGCGGTATGGTCGGGCGGTTCTTTTGTATATGTGCCGAAAGGGGTAAAGGTTACAGTTCCGCTACAATCCTACTTTAGATTAAACGCACCGGGTGCAGGGCAGTTTGAACATACTCTGATTATCGTAGAAGAGGGGGCATATTGTCATTTTATTGAGGGATGTTCCGCACCTCGATATAATGTAGTTAATATTCATGCCGGTTCAGTGGAACTCTTTATCAAAAAAAATGCAACTTTGCGATATTCCACCATAGAGAATTGGTCGAGAAATATGTATAATCTGAATACCAAACGAGCGATTGTAGAAGAGGGTGGAGCGATTGAATGGGTATCCGGTTCTTTTGGTTCCAAAGTGTCCATGCTCTATCCTATGAGTATTTTGATTGGAGAGGGTGCAAGGAGTGAATTTACCGGAATTACCTTTGCGGGAAAAGACCAGTATTTAGATACGGGAACTAAGGTGATTCATGCAGCGCCGAACACATCTTCTATGGTAAACTCTAAATCTATTTCCAAAGATGGAGGAGTTGCAATCTATCGTGGATTGGTCAAGGTTTATCCGAATGCAACCGGATCCAAGTCAAGTGTGAGTTGTGAGTCATTGATGTTAGACAGTAAGTCTCGTTCCGATACCATACCTGTAGTAGATATTGGCACTGATGATGTAGATTTGGGACATGAAGCGAAGATTGGACGGATTGACGATGAGGTTGTTTTCTATCTGATGTCACGCGGAATTTCGGAACATGAAGCGAAGTCGATGATTGTACAGGGTTTTGCAAATCCGATTGCAAAAGAATTGCCACTGGAATATGCCGTTGAGATGAATCAGTTAATCAACTTAGAATTAGAAGGAACTATCGGTTAGGAGGGAGTTAAGATGGAATTAAATGTATTACCTGTGCTTACTTGGAATTGGGTTCAGGTGAATGATACCAAATTCGAGATTCCGAAATTTGTTTCAGAACAAGTTGACAGTCAAACAACCTATACGATTCCGAAACAGGTTCTTTCCGATTGGAATAAGTGTAAATTAGGAGGGGCAGGTGTTTCAAAAGAAGCACTCTTGTGGAACGAAACACAACGCACCCATCAAACTGTGATTCATGCAGAGGCAGGAGAGATAAAAGAAGCACAAACAGTAAAATATTTGGAAGATAATCAAAGTTCAGTCACAATGGATGCAACTTATATTATTGCCGAAGAATCGAGTAAAGTTTCGGTGATATTTGATTATGCCGAACAGATGCAACAAAACAGCATAGAAACATTCAGAAACAGTGTGATTTATGTTACAGCCAAAGAGGGAGCGGAAGTTACGATTTATTATATTTCAAGGAACAGTAAGAATCATACTGCATTGTGCTCTGTCATTTCACAGGTCTACAAAGATGCGGTTGTGAAGTTGGTACAGGTTGAAACAGGTGCTCAAAGAAGTTTTTTTCATTATACGGGCAATTTGTGGGAAAGAGGAGCAAATACCAAAATTCGTACCATCTATTTTGCAGATGAGGATCGTGAGTTGAATCTTGCTTATGAAATCAATCATATCGGAGAGCAGAGTGAAAGTGATATTTTGGCTAACGGAGCATTGAAAGATACGGCAAAAAAGACATTTAAGGGAACGATAGATTTCAAAAAAGGTTCCTCTCGCTCAAAAGGAAAAGAAGAAGAGTATGCCATATTGTTAAGTGAAAAAGTGAAAAATGTTGCAGTTCCTATTTTGTTGTGTCAAGAGGATGATGTAGAGGGAGTGCATGCAGCAAGTGCCGGAAAAATGGATGAAGAAATTCTGTTTTACATTATGAGTAGAGGTTTTTGCTTGGATGAAGCGAAAAAAATTGTATTAGAATCTCGTTTTACACCAATTTTGGATATGATAGAAGATGATTCTTTGAAGAAAGAGATATGGAAAGAAATCGGAGATAGGATTTAGGAGGTTTTGAAAGATGAACCAAAGAGAAATAGAAGAAATCAGAAGAGAGTATCCATTTTTATCCGACCGAAGCAATAGAAAAATCATCTATTTTGATAATGCTGCAACGACACAAAAACCGCAGTGTGTGATAGATGCCATGAAACAATACTATGAATTTGAAAATGCAAATCCACATCGTGGAGCACATTATTTGGGAATGAGAGCAACAGAAGTCTATGAAACGGCAAGACAAAAGGTAGCCGAGTTTATTTCGGCAAAGTCTTCGGACGAGGTCATATTTGTTCGTAATGCGACAGAGGGGTTAAATTTGATTGCTTATTCTTATGCGTTACAGACACTCAAGGAGGGAGACGAAATTTTGATTTCCATTATGGAACATCATAGCAATCTTGTCCCTTGGCAGTATGTGGCACAAAAAACGGGAGCAACCTTACACTATATCTATTTGGATGAACACTTCGATTTCAATTTGGATGAATATGAAGAAAAATTAAATGAGAACACAAAGATTGTATCTGTTACCGGTGCATCCAATACGGTTGCAACTATGCCGGATATTTCCACTATTGTAGAAAAAGCGAAGGAAGTCGGTGCAATAACAATTATCGACGGTGCACAACTTGTTCCTCATCAAAAAATAGATGTTGAAACATTGAATTGTGACTTTTTGGTATTTTCCGGGCATAAAATGTACGGACCGATGGGAATTGGTGTACTATATGCAAAGAAACAACTGTTAGAACATATGACGCCCTTTTTGTATGGGGGAGATATGATAGAATATGTTTATGAACAAAGTACGACTTTTGCGCCCGTACCGTCAAAATTTGAGGCAGGGACACAAAATGTAGGAGGGGCAGTCGGTTTGTCAGCAGCAATTGATTATATCAATCGAATCGGAATCGAAAAGATTGCATCCTATGAAAGAGAATTGAGTGAATATGCAAGTAATAAGATAAAGCAATTGGAATTCATTACAACCTATGTGTCGAGCCGGACACATCGTTCGCCTCTTATTTCCTTTAACATCCAAGATGTGCATCCTCACGATGTTGCAACGATTTTAGATACAGATGGAATTGCTATTCGAACCGGACATCATTGTACTATGCCGCTTCATCGATACCTAAAGTTGAATGCAACTTGTCGAGCGAGTTTCAGTATATACAATACCGAAGAGGAAATAGATTATTTTGTGCAGAAATTGCATGAAGTAAGAAAGGTGATGGGATATGAATCTTAAAGAAATCTATACACAGCTTATTTTAGAGGAGAGCAAAAATCAAGAAAACAAAAGAGAACTGGAAAATGTTACCCATTCTGAGTGGGGACATAACCCGAGTTGTGGTGATGAAATCAAATTACAGTTGGATATAGAAGACGAAATCATCAAAGATGCTTCTTTTACAGGGCAGGGGTGTGCTATTTCTCAAGCATCCACATCCATTATGATTTCTCTGATAAAGGGGAAGAATATTCATCAAGCAAAAAAATTGATTACCATATTTCTGAATCTGATAAAAAAAGAAACACCTTTGTCAGATGAGGAGTTTGATGAGCTGGGAGATGCAGTAGCCTTGGAGAATATTTCCACCATGCCGGCAAGAGTCAAATGTGCTGTTTTGGCATGGCACACTCTATCCGTTATTCTTGAAAAAATAGAATAGAAGAAAAAAGTTTATAGAATAATTACAGAGACAAAGTTATCAAAAAGAGAGTTTGGAATATAAAACATTCACAGACTCTCTTTTTTTATAGAAAAGTTGCTATGAAATATTGATGGATAATGATATCAATAGATGTTCTTGATGATAGGATACTTCGTTTCTTGATAAGAACCTTACTTTTTTTATATGATGACATACCATTTTTGTATTTGACATGGATGTTTTAAGATGATAACAGAAACGGAATCTTGTTATCAAAAAATGAAACCATTTAACGATAGAGTTCGTTTTGCTTTGCAAGGAGATCCTTGATTTGTTCTACGACAGAAATTGGTTCCATAATTTTTACAAGAGAACTCAGACCTAAAATCCATCCGAGAAATTGGTCACTCGGCACTACTTCTACATAGGCAAAAAAATGCTCCTCATCATGTGGGACCATGACGGTATCTTTTCCGAATCGATCAATGATTACCCCGGCCATACTGTTATGACAATGTAAGGTTACCCTTGTCGATTCTCCACCGAGCATACCGAAGAGGGTACGCGAGTAAGTTGCAATGTTGAATTCCTTCATCTTCTTTTGACCTTCTCTTCTTTCGTCAAGGGAAGAAATGTGAAGCATTTTATCGACACGAAAGTGTTTTATCATCTCTGAATACGCGTCATATCCAATCATATAGTAGTTTTCATTATCCCAAACAAGATGCCATGGACTGATAGTGTAGCGTTGAGCGTTGTGACGAAGTTCTCTTTGTTTGTCGGGTGTCCACTGAAAATATTGAAATGCAATTTGTCTGTTGTTGTTGATTGCAGAATGAATACTGTCCACGTTAATCAAAATACTTTCATTCATCGTTTTTACGCGACCTGCTGTAATGACTTGTCGATGAAGTTGCTTGGATTCATGTTCACTGACAAGAGATTCCAATTTTTTAATGAGAGAATTCGACTTCTTTTCCGTAATGAATTTGGATGATTGGACAGAATCGACAAGAAGTTTCAGCTCAGCCAGTTCAAAGTCACGAGAAGCAAGATAGTATACAACCGTTTTACCACGTTGTTCACTGATAATATCTAGTCCGTAGTGTTTCAATTCTTCAAAATCAAGGTATAATGTTTTTCGGTCAGCAGTTACATCATATCCGTTTAGGAGAGTTGTAATCTCTGCAAGAGTGAGTGCGTGAGATTCATCCGTTTTTTCCATAAAAATTTTTGTAAGATAGAGAAGTTTCAGTTTTTGATTTCTTCCTTTCGCCATAACAAACCTCCTTGAAAATATGAAATATGTACAACTTCATTATATCACAGAATGTGAAGTTCAAACGACTCGGTTCTGTTTGGAAGGATTGTTCATATTTACTTCATAACTATCCAATCAAGTCAGGATGAACTATAAACTTTGTTTTCTAACTTTAACATGGTTCAGATTTTCATCAACTGTGTGGGAGTATTTTGTGAAATAGATTACATACTATGATGTTGGGAAATTTTTTGGACATAATATTTTTATCGAGGGAGTTTTTTCGAACTTGTCTTTTGATAAAATAACGATAACAAGAAAAGATAAAAAAGAAAAAAAGAAAAAAAGAAAAACACTATGGTTCATATGATATGGGAATGAGAAATTTAGAGGATGTTTGAAATGGAGGGAACGGTTATGACAAAAATGTATTTTACAATTGTCGGAACAGGTCATTATTATGGACAGGAATTTTTAGAATCCGGAATGAGAGTGCTTTTACAGAAAGAACCTGACAATGAATACGATAACGAGGCGATTATGGTGAAGTTGGAAGGTCTTGGAAAGATAGGATATGTGGCAAACAGTCCGTACACTGTACAAGGAGACAGCTTAAGTGCCGGTAGATTGTATGATAAAATTGGAGATATTGCATTTGGAAAAATAGTATATGTTTTGCCTAATGGAATCCTTTGTAAATTGGATAAAAAATCATTGAGAAAGAGAAAACAACATCCAAGTTACAAGGAATATGATCTTGATGATGATTATAACGCAGAAGATTGTGATGCTTTTGATATGGAATACAGTGATGCTTATGAAACAGTAGCAGACACCATTGATTTTTTTGAGGATTTGAGTTGTAAATTGCGTGGAGCAAAAAGAGGTAGAAGAGAGAGATAAGATACTTCGGGGCTCTTATTTGAGGAACATGAGACTCTAACGGACTTGTTATAATGTGAAGAAGAATAGAGTTAGTTATAATGGGAATCTTATGAGAATCGCGGAAAATCATGAAACACAGGATGAAACGAATAAACGACTGGAAAGATAGAAGGATGGAAAGATAGAAGGATGGAAAGATAGGAAACGAAATCAAAATCAAAATCAAAATATATTGTTGCATCCAATGAATTATTAGAGTAAGGATAAAAGTCATGATGATTCGAAAAGGGTTTTGATGCAAAATGACAATTGCTTAATGATGTAATTATGATAGAATGACCTCCCAAGTAAAATATAGGAGAACGCGAGAAATCACGTTCTCCTATATTTTTGTATGGATTATAATGGCAAGGAGTGGTATACTGAAATAAAATTCGTTAAAGAGAGGAATAGAACAGCTAACGGAACAAAACATAGACAAATTCCTTCTGTGCAATCTATTTTCTTTTGAACAGGATATGCTTCTATCTGGGGTTACGATTTCTTCTCATATTAGAAAAAAGAGAGAAGAAGATGAAATTTCATCCAATTTTGAGGATAGGATACACTTAGTCCGGAGAATCGTAAGTTAAGAAAGTAAGACGATTGATTGGAACGGGATGTTGCAGATATTCTTTTTTTGTGGAGTTTAATCATAATAAGATTATGAGATAAATGTTAACAGATGTGAGGAGATGTGGTTTTCTTTTAGAAAGGTTTATTCAGTTGATTTAGGAGAGGTTTCACCCTTTCATGACTATGGTTTTGATAAACTGATGAATCGATGTGATAAGTTGTTGTTTATTTGAAAATAAAGAGAAATTCAAATTGTTCTATGACGAAAGTTGAATTAGGCGTAGAAAATATCAGATAGCAGATAAATTAGGAAACAACTCTATTGAAGTGAGTTCTAAATAATGAATCATATCAATGGAAGGTACAATGAAGAAAGGATATTTTTTATGAAAAATAGAGAATTTAATTTTTACGGCACACCTTTAAGTTTCTTTTCGGTAATTGGCATAGCATTGTGTTCCATGTTTTTAAGCAAGGTTATTTACGAGCAGTTATTTGATGTAATGGGCTCTGCTCATGGTTATCGATATACAACCGGACTGATTATGGGATGCACTTTTATTCTTATCATCATTTCGTTCGTCCGAAAGAAAAGAATTGAAATTACAGATACAAATATCTTCAAATATTATTCAGGGGGAAAACTGGTATACACAGATACAGTTGACAATCTCTACTACATTCAGGCAGTAGACATAGAAAGGGGGATGATATCAGAAATGAAATTATGCTTTCCTGATAGAAAGATTCACTTCAGTATGCCTGCTCTAATTCCTTATTTCTATGAACCTGGAGCCTATGAAAGTATGTTTGCTTTCTTTGAAAAAAATCTCAAACTTCAGAAAAGAGACCATTACACAATTTTTGGTGTGTCCAAATATGTATTTGTATATTGGAATCCAATCAGAAAAGAGAATTATCAGATCTATCAACAGACAAAAGGAAGAAAAATCTTGTAACGAGTAGTGGGCAGATTGTTTGCTAATCTATCAGCATAAGACAAGTATCAACGTTGCAATGTTTGAAGGCTAAAAAGTTTTTTAGATAGTTCATCGTTGCAAAAGAATGAAACATTTTAGAAGAAAGAGGAATGGAAGAGATGAACAAGATTCGTGACCAGCACATGCATTCTAATTTTTCGTTTGATTCCAAAGAGGAGATAGAGCGCTATATAGAAGTTGCTTGTGGGAATAAAATCGTGACAACGGAACATTTGGAGTTTGGCAATCCGGTTGTAGAGTATTCGGACAATATTCCGGAAGATACTGCTTATCGAAATGAAATCCAACGTCTGAATCAGAAATATGGACAATGTGTTTTGTCTGGAATAGAGATTGGATATGTTGATCGATATGAAGAAAAGATACAGGATTTTTTGAAGAATAAGACTTATGATTTGAAGTTACTTTCCATTCATCATGACGGAGAACATGACTTTATCCAGGAATGGGCACACAAACAGCCTGTTGAATGGTTGATACCTCATTATTATCAGAAGATGATACAAGCGTTGGAAAGCGATGTTTCTGCAAATGTGCTGGCACATTTTGAATATGGAGTGCGGTATATTCCCATTACAACAGAACAGTTTATAGAGGGAGCGCGTAATTTTGTTGATAAGGTGCTTGACCTGGTGATTCAAAAAGAAATGGCATTGGAAATCAATACGAGAAGTATGTATCAATACCGTAAAATAGATCTCTATGACTATGTAACTGATTGTTATATCAAAAAAGGCGGACGATTGTTCAGCGTTGGTTCTGATGCGCATCAAGTTGGAGTTTATCAATATCATTTTGATGATGCAGTTCATTTTTTGAAACAAAAGAATGTGAAGGAGATTGCTCTTTTTGAAAAAGGAGAATTTTCGTTACAGGAATTAGAATAGACAATGGACTTATAGATGGATTTATGAAGGATAAGCTTTGTAATACAAACATAGAATGTATTTCGTGTGTTGTATGAAAGAGTAATAGATTGAAGTCCATTTTGATGGGAAAAGGATCTGTGAAAACCGGTTGTCGTTGAAAAAACGAAGGAGAGTTTGCACGTGATACAGAAAGAGAGAATGTAACATGATGATAGATGAAAATGAAAACAGATAACGGTAGAAGTGTGTTATGCTATTGTGATAAAAAACTAACCCACCGACTTTTGAGGTAATTGTACTGGAAAAGTTGGTGGGTTTTTATAATGGGAAGTCCTATTGATGTGTAGTGAAATTTCGTGAGAAAACTTATTTTTTTTGTAAAAATAGGCGTTTTCCTTGAAAAATAATCAGAAAACAGATTACGGAAAAAGTAATAAATTCATAAGAGTTTGTTATCAAAAACTCCGGAAGGAAGAAATGACTCATATCGGGTGTAACGTTTTGATTTTTTAAATAAAGCTCCGGAATTGTTTTGAGTGCGAGACAAACAATAGCAAGCGCGCTGATAATCATAGTTGAGGCACGAGACCAACTTGCATAATCAATATTGCTGCTGAAGAGATAAAATACAGCAAGTCCCAATATGATGACGGACATCAAAATGACAGCGGTATTTCCTCCGATTAATATTTTTGTGATAACTGCATTCGTCTCCATAGAATACTCCTTTCTTGTAAGTTATGTAACATAAGTTAAGTTGTTTCTTACAATCTGTGTCATTGAAGTATATTATACTATAAATTTGATTTTTTATGGCTTATTTCAAAAAATATATTTTACTTTCAGGGAAAGCATTGCATTTTAACTGACAATTATACTATAATCAGTATATAAATAATCTAAACTTTCTAAAAAATAATGACAATATAAATTTTAATTTTTAGAAAAAATATAGTTTATTTACAAAAATGCAAATCGAGAGAGGAGTCATCAGTTATGAAACAGTACGAAAGTGAAAAAATAAGAAATGTCGTGATTCTCGGACACAGCGGTTCCGGTAAAAGTAATTTGATAGAAGCAATTCAATTTACAGCAGGATTGAAAACAAAAATTTCAAAACCGACTGATCCGATTACACTAACATCTTCTATGGCATTACATACAGTAGAATATAATGGCAACAGATATAACATTTTGGATACTCCCGGTTATTTTGACTTTTTGGGAGAAGTTGTTTCTGCGATGGGCGCTGCAGGTGAGGCTGTCATCATGGTAGACGGGACAGCTGATTTGCAAGTTGGAACAGACAAAGCGCTTGAAATCACAGATGAATTCAACATCCCAAAAATTATTTTTGTAAATAAAATAGATAGTGATAAAGCTGATTATGATAAAATTTTGGACCAATTAAGAGAACGATATGGTAAAAAAATAGCACCTTTCCATATTCCTTGGGGAAAGGGAGAAGAGTTCAAAGGATTTATCAATGTTGTCGGAATGTATGCAAGAGACTGTACCGGAAAAGAGTTTGTAAATTCACCGATTCCGGAAGATTATATAGAAATTGCAAAACCTGTTCGTGAAATGTTGTTAGAGTCCGTTGCAGAATCAGATGATGTATTGATGGACAAATATTTCAATGGAGAAGAATTTACACACGATGAAATTTGGGGTGGACTTCGTAAAGGGGTAATCAATGGTGATATTATCCCTGTAGTATGCGGTTCTACTGCAAAAAATATAGGTGTTGAAACATTGTTGGAATCCATTACCGACTTTATGCCATCTCCAAACGACAACATGACGATGTTAGATTCTCCAAACACAGTAGTTCATATTTTCAAAACAGTGATTGACCCATTTATCGGTAGAATTTCTTACGGAAAAATTCTTGCAGGAGAATTGAAGGGTGAAATAGAACTGTTCAATGTGAATCAGGAAAGCAAAGAAAGAGTGTCTAAGTTATATACTATGGTAAACCAAGAATTAAAAGAGATTTCCGGTGGATGGGCTGGAGATATCGTTATTCTTACAAAACTTGCAGATACTCATACAGGAGATACCTTGTCAACATCCGCATCTCAAGAACCGGTAGAAGCTTTGAAATTCCCAAAACCACAAATGTTGGTGGCAATTGAACCGGTAAATAAAGGTGATGAAGATAAAATTTCAATAGGACTACAAAGATTGTTGGAAGAAGATCCGTCTTTTGTTTGGAAGAGAAATGCAGAAACAAAACAAACTGTTTTGGGAGTACAAGGAGAAATTCATGTGCATTCTCTTCAAGAAAAATTGAAAAATAAGTTTGGTGTAGAAGTTCAATTGAATGACTTGAAAGTTCCATATAGAGAAACTATCAAAGGAAAATCTGATGTACAAGGAAAACACAAAAAACAATCAGGTGGACATGGTCAGTACGGAGATGTTAAAATTCGATTTGAACACTGTGAAAGCCACTTTGAATTTACAGAAGAAATCTTTGGAGGCTCCGTTCCAAAGTCCTATATTCCGGCCGTTGAAAAAGGATTGGAAGAAGCAATGCAACATGGTATTTTGGCGGGATATCCTGTAACTAACATCAAAGCGACTCTATATGACGGTTCTTATCATGATGTCGATTCTTCTGAAATGGCATTCAAATTAGCAGCGAATATTGCATTCAAAAAAGGAATGGAAGAAGCAAAACCAATCTTGTTAGAGCCTGTGATGAATTTATCTATTGTTGTTCCGGAAGAATATATGGGAGATGTCATCGGCGATATCAATAAAAAAAGAGGTAAAGTTTTGGGAATGGAAGCATTCAAAAACAACAAAGAGATTATCTATGCTCAAGCACCTCAATCTGAAACATTCAAATATGCAATAGATTTAAGAGCAATGACACAAGGTAGAGGATACTTTGAAATGGAATTAGCTCATTATGAAGAAGTGCCGGAACAATTGACACAAAAGATTATTGAAAATGCAAAAAAAGAGCAATAAAAAACAGTCTGTTAATTCTCTGAAAATATATTGACAATTTTTTGTTTATTTATTATATTTTGTACTGAGATATGATATTGAAACAAGACAGAAAGGATTTCAGAGAAATGAGCAGTTTTGTAGATGCTGAAACAAATAGAAAACTAAAAGACAAACGTACAGAACAACGAAAGAAAAAACAACACAGTAAACAAAAAGGTTTGGACAAATATGTTGATGATAATTTGGAACTGTTGATTCAAAAAGAAAATCGAAAGAAATTTGCACCAAAACCTGACAAAGCCTTTCGAAACAATCAAAAGCACTTTCAATATGATTATGAAGAAGATTTTTATGAACCGGTATATGAGGAAGATTTTTAGGTAGAATAACCTCATTAGAAAGAAGAGCAAATCGGCATATCACAAATGGTTGCAACGAAAAGGTCTAGACGATCACTATTCTGGGAGACAGGGAGTTTGTTATTCTGTGCAAGAGCCGAAAATATCGAAATGCTTGAAGATAGAAAATGATATCAAAGATAAGATATTGTATCAAAGATAGTGTTTTGTATCGAAGATAAGATTTTTTATATCTGTTAAGGGATAGGAAATTATCCCTTAACAGATATTTTTTTTGTATCTCAGCTTATTTTCGATTTCAATTCTTTTACAAAATAGACTGACTACGAGGAATGCAAGAGATTGCCATTCATCGAATCTCAAAAATGGAAGACTCACCGTTACGTACAAAAAAATAGAACGGACTCTTTGTCCGTCTATTAAAAAAGGAAAAGTTTCATTCATATATCGAATCATACTATACTATGTCAGATATTTTGATGTAACAGGATAGGAATGATATTATGTTATTTATTTCACATTTGCATAGTCACTTCAAACGAAGATTTTTCTTTGAGAAGTTAGATGATTACATTCTGTTCCGTAGATTTATGCAAGAGACAGTTTTTGATATCGGATGAGATGAGACATAGGAAATTCCTATCCAAAACACATCGTTTGAAACACTATTTCGTATTTATGTGAAGTCTATTGTTTGCTAACAACAACATCAATTCAATCTGTGTTCCGCGTTCTGAACTTTGAACAACGCGAACATCTCCGCCATGTTGCTGTGCAATCTCTTTTACAAGAGCCAGTCCAAGCCCTGCACCACCCAAGTCACGACTTCTGGACTTGTCTACCCGAAAGAATGGTTCAAAAATATGGTCCCAATCAGTTGGATTGATTCCACTGCCGGTATCTGATATCAGAATACTTGCAAATGGTTCACGCAGTTGTACTTCAACAGTGACATGACCGCCGGGATGATTGTATTTGATTGCATTTTCAATCAGATTGTAAATAGCACGATATATTAAAGTATCATTTCCTGTAATTCGCGCATCTCCTGATTTTTGAAGCAGAGAGATGTTCTTTTTGTCTCCGACAGATGCCAAGTCACAAATCACTTCTTCTATAATTTCAGAAAGTTGAATGGAGTCACTTCTTTTTGCAGATTGAAGCTCCGTCATTTCCAAAAGTAGGTCTATCACATGAGAAAGCCGATCAGTTTGCATTCTAACCATGTTTAAGATGTCGGCATAGTCTTTGATTTCAAAGTGTTCAGTTTTTTCAAAAACTTCTAACTTAGTTCGAATAACGGCAAGAGGTGTCCGAAGTTCATGTGCAGCATTTGCTGAAAATTGTTTTTGAGCGAAGAATGTATCGCCCAATCTTTTCAACATTTCGTTAAAAGCATTTGAAAGACGAACAATTTCGATAGAGCCATCAGTTGAAATAGTTGGACTCTGCAGGTTTTTTGCTTGTATTTCTTCAATCTGTTTTCCAAGTGTTTTTAATGGTTTCAGCGCATTTCCGATAATAAAATAAATTAGGGAACTACTGATTAACGTGATAATCAGCGTAACAAACAAACTTTTTACCCAAAATTCCATAGAGATATTGTTGACAACTTTGGAGAAGTCCTCATCCGGTTGAAGTTCAATCTCAAGATTGGTTCCATCTGAGATATTTTCTTGTGGGAGCATAGTAATGGCAGACTCTTTGATTTCAACAAAGAAAAGCATTGCCGACTTACTGATAAAATAACTTACGGATAGACAAGAGACGATGATGATAAATGCACTGATAAAAGTAAGTTTCCATTGAAGGGAATATTGACGTTTCATCTATAGATTCTCCTCTCCTATGAGATATCCCTGACCGACACGGTTTATAATAGGATCATATCCCAACACAGTTTTCAGTTTTTTTCGAAGAGCTGAAATATGAACTCGTATTGAGTTACTGAAACTGTCTACACTTGCATCCCAAACGTGTTCTATCAACTCTTCCTGCCCGACAGGTCGTCCTTGATGGAGCATAAGATACTCCAGCAATCCGAATTCTTTTCGGGTTAAAGAAAAAACAGTTCCTCTTGCAGATACAGTACGTGACTTTGTGTCGAGCGCAAGCTCTCCACATTCAAGAATAAGATTGTTTTGGATGACACGTCTTCGTGTAAGACTTCGTACTCGTGCTTCCAACTCTTCAAAATGAAATGGTTTGCATAGATAGTCATTGGCACCGTTATCCAAACCGTCTATTTTATCTTGGAGTTGCCCTCTAGCAGAGAGAATCAAAATCGCAGTTTCAGAGTCTTGTTTTCTAATATTACGGAGCACATCCATCCCGTCCATGCCCGGAAGATTTAAATCCAATATGATTAAATCATAGCTTTCAGAGAGTGACATATCCCAAGCATCATTTCCATCAAAACAGGTATCCACTTCATATCCGTCAATTCGCAATCCGTTTGCAATACTTGTGCATAGAGTTTTTTCATCTTCCACTACCAAAATCCTCATATTTTCTCCTTTCTATCTATCAAACACCGGGTCATTTCGTTTTATGTGAATCATCACATTATAGCACATTCTATTCCACTTCAAGTCCGATTTCAATAAAATATCGGCAAGTGAGAAATGAGTTTTACTTTTGAGCGAGGCATGCCTTAAAAAAGCATTCAGTTTCATTCAATGTCGAAAAGGCCTTCTATGAATCCATCATAGAAGGCTCTTGTTGGTAACTGATAACGGTTATATCTTCTCTGTTGCTACTCTTTTGTCCTTGAGCAAACAATAAAGGATATATCCCAATGGAAACATCATAACCACACCTAAAATATTAAGCATTTCATCGATGTTTGATGGTAAAAAACTCTGTGCCATTGCAACAGTGTTGTTTGCAACATGGACAAAGATTGGGAATAGCAAATTCGCTTTCTTTTCGTAAATGATTGCTGCAACGATTCCCATTAAAGTAGCATATACTGCCTGTACAAGGTTCATATGATAAGCTCCGAAGAGTGCAGATGAAATTAAGATTGCAATCCAAGGTGAGGAAATTTTTCGTATCGATCGAAACACGATACCACGAAATAACAGCTCTTCAATTATCGGCGCAGAAACGACTGCAATCATAAATGTTCCAAACAGATTTCCACCTGCGATATTTTTTGAACCTGTATTCATCGCATCGAGGCTTTTTTGAAGGGAAGGAAGTTGTTCTACTAACAGAATCCAAACGAACGATATTCCTGAAACTCCAAGTCCGGCAATTATACTGATTCCTACATTTTTACAATTCACTTTGGCGCAAGATTGTTTATCCTCTCTATTCCAAAGAATTTTATAGAATACAAAGAATATCATAATCAGTATTACATAAATTAGAATTTCGGCCCAATAAGAATAGTTTGTAATCTGACTTTTCGTGATAGGAAAAACATTTAGCAATAATTTTTCTACAGAAAAGTACAGTAGATTGGATAGAAGTAAATGTGATACTATCGCAAGAACAGGAATCATCAAATATCTTTTTTTTATCATATAATCAATCCTTTTCTTTTCATTCCACTTATTTTTGGATTGTCTTGTTTAATTCTTGAATTTGGGATTCAATTTTTTCAATTTCTTTTAAGTCATCGTTTAGGATTTGTAATTCTTCTTCTGTAAATTCCCCTTTAGATGCTTCGATTTGAGATTTCAAAAATTCAGGATAAGGAATTTCATTTTCTGATGGAATTTTATCCTTTTGAACTTTTGAAAAAACTTTATTCCATATATTTTGATGTTTTCCAAAAATCTCATTTTCTTTTGCAAAAAGCTCTGTTACTTTATCCATTTCAGGATTTTGTTCTGAAGTGATAGAACCGGAAGAATCTTTTCCTGCTTTAAGATCATCAATCACTTTTAAAATCTCTTCCATTTTTGCTTCATCATCAATATTTCCTAAAATAGGTTTTCCGACAATATTTCCGTTTTTATCAACAATGATAGTAGTTGGGAAACTGAAAATCTTTGAAATGTATGCTTTTGCATCATTTGAATCATTGTCAATAACGATGTTTCGATAAGTCACACCTTGTTTTGAAAGAATGTCTTTTGCTTCATCAAGGATTTCTTGACTTTCTCCTGCTTGAACATTGACACCGATAAGCTCAGCACCTTTTTCACGAAGCTTGGCATTGAATTTTTCAAGTCCCGGCATTTCGTTTACACAAGCAGAACAACCGTTAAACCAGAAGTTAAGAAGTGTTGCTTCGTTATTGGCAAACAAAGAGTCATCCACAACATTTCCGTCAAAATCTTTCGCTGTAAATTTAGGGAATGCTTCTGTAGTAGTTTGTTCCTGTTGATTAGAAGTGTTTTGGTCTGTAGTATTAGAGGAATCAGTTTTCCCGCAAGCTGATAGTGAAGTAATCATTGCTACAACTGTCATGATAAGAATTGTTTTTTTCATTAGTTTCATTTTAGGGTATCCTTTCTTAATATAATCATTTGTTTTAATGTAATCATTTGTTTTCCAGTAAACCTTGTAAATTTGTTTCGTTTTGCATTGGGCTTGCAAACCCCCAATGTGTACTGATTGCCTGTGTCGGACATACTTTGATACATTCGCCGCAACGAATACATTCTGTATGAGCATTATTTTTGGTAATATCCACATCCATGTTACATACTCTACTACATTTTCCACAAGAAATGCACTTGTTTTGATCTACATTGTAGCTAAAAAGTGAAAATTTGTTGAACAGAGCATAAAATGCGCCGAGTGGACAAATCCATTTACAGAACGGACGATAAACAAAGATGCCAAGAGTTATTATGGTAATCAAGATTCCAAGTTTCCATGTAAAAAGTTTTCCAAGGGCCGCTCTGATATTGGGATCAGCGATAGACAGTGGAATTCCTCCTTCCAATATTCCTTGTGGGCAGATGTACTTACAGAAGTAAGGAGAGCCGATGCCGGCATTGTTTGTTAGCAGAAACGGTAAAGTGACAACGGCGACTACAAGAATGACATACTTGAGATATCGTAGTGGCTTCAGTTTCTTTGTACTAAATTTCTTGGTCGGAATTTTATGGAGCAAGTCTTGAAACCATCCGAACGGACAGAGAAAACCGCAAATGAATCTTCCGAACATGACGCCCAAAAAGATTAAGATTCCTGAAATATAGTACGAAAAGTTAAATTTTGATGAACCTATCACAGCTTGAAACGCTCCTACAGGACAAGCTCCGGTTGCTGCGGGACATGAATAGCAATTTAGCCCCGGTACACAGACCTGCTTCATCTTTCCGTCGTATAAGACCCCTTTGAAAAAATTAGGAAGATGAATATTGGTTAGAAATGTAGCAAACATTTGAACCGTATTTCTCTTTTTTAAGAAATGTTTTAGTGAAAACTTCGTTTTTTTTGCTCCGCATGTTTTATCCAATTCCAACACACTCCAGACATAACCGAATTGCTTTTGTAAATACCGACTCAACTTCTCCGCGATATGCTCCGAAGCAAACAAACGTGACAGCAGTGGCAATCAGTGATATTTGAATAAAAAATTTCACTTGGTCGGAATGTTTGCTAATACAATTCATCGTTGATTCCCCCTTTTGTTTTATTTTTTTGACAATATCAGTCTAACAAAGTGGATATAAAATTTGTGTTAAGATTATGTATTATGAAAAAATATGTGAGTGATTCAGAAAATATCCTTTGATATGTACATGATGTAACAGATAAGAACAGATTGATTGTTTGTCTATCATTGCTTCGAAATTTCAATAGGAAAGATAAATGAGAATAGTGACAACTTACTTGAGCTTTAAGAAAATATGTGATAACAGGAGATAAGTTCATTCGTCAAAGAATAGAGAATAAATAGTAAAAAGAGATAGTAAGGATAGAAAGAAAAAAGTTTCATTGTTAGAAAAGTTATATGGATAGATACCTTGTCGTGTAAGGAACAATAGAAAGGATGTCTTAGAATCATAGTGTTTTCATTGTGGTAGTTTAATGATTCAGTTAAGATATTTGTAATTCAAGTTGGGAAATGAAGTAGGACAATACTATGTAAAAAATAATTAAACTTTTTTTAAGCCTATTATTTCATTGAGGCAGTTTGAGCATTAGTCTTACAGTATCCTATTTTGATACGATGATTCAGTCTATTTTAGCAGTTGTACTTGTTCTAAATATTTTTTGTTATGGTTTAAATTAGAATTTCTATATTAAATTAGAATTCCTATGTTAATATAATAACCTCAACTTCCTAATTTTATTTGAGAAAGCTGAGGTTCAATTGAAGATAGTATTCTTTAGATGTAGAACATTGGTGCATGATGAGTTAGATTGATAGCATGTTTCATCATTATTTCAATTCATAGTGTTATTTCACGATAATTCAACTTGATTTTAGGAGAGTGTTTGAAGTGCTTCTTCCCATTCTTTTTGTTTAAATCCTGTCAAAACAAATTGATCTGATACTAATAAAGGTCGTTTGATCAGCATCCCGTCTGTTGCAAGAAGTGCAATTTGTTCATCTTCTGTCATATTAGGTAATTTATCTTTCAATTCCAACTCACGATATTTCATCCCACTGGTATTGAAGAACTTTTTAAGTGGCAAACCACTTTGTTTAATCCACTGTTTCAATTCCGTTTCGTTAGGATTCTGTTCTACGATATGTCTGTCTTCAAACGGAATATCGAGAGATTCCAAATAATTTTTTGCTTTTTTACAGGTTGAGCATTTCGGATACTCTATCAATAATATTTTCATAATAAAACTCCTTTCTCAATGTAGAGTAATACATTCTACTTTAATACATATCCGAATAGAAGGGAGTTGAAACAAGACAGTTATTTTATAGACAAGAAATAGTGAATTTTTTACAAATTGGAATTGAAACAAATGAAAAAACGGAAGTCTTAAGATTAGAAAAGTTTTGGATAAATCCTAAGAAAAAATAATGTAAAAATTATGTAAGCTGTTTGATTTTTAAGCACTACAGTATATTGTTTTGTGATATAATAAACCATAATGTGTAAAATTTTATGTAGAACAAAATGGAACAGAAAAAGATTTCGTTTTCAGTTTTTTGTGCCAAAATGAGTTTCTACGGAAGAAAGGGTTTGAAGTATGAAGATAGATAAAGTATTGGGAGTATTGTTATTGTTTGGTGTCGCAGTAGCATCTATGATTGCTTGGGAACGTTATGGCATTGAAAGTGAATTTAAGGCAGCGCAGATTACAGCTGATTATACTGATTTTTTCAATATGGTCCAAGATACCGACTATGATGTGGTTGATTATTTTAAGGAATTGAAAGACGGAGGAATTGCTTCAATAGCATTACAGGAAGAAACGATCCAGTCTATGGAAGAAAGTCCTATCTATCATATTTCAAGCAGAATGAAGGGAATGGACTTGATTTTAGAAGGTCCACATGAAGAATTACAATTCATTAAAAACGGTTTGGAAGAAACTTTGAAGGAATCACGTGAAATTAAGTTTGTGACTCAGGAAGAATTGGTTATTTCAGGAAAGCCGAAGGACTATGTATATACTAATTCCAATTTTGTGGATTCCCGTGGTAACAAAGAAGCATTCGGTAAGACATGGGGCGGACTGAAACTTGAAATGTTGGGATTGGGTTTCAGTGAACAAAAAATCAAACAGATAGAGGATGCGGGAATGATTCCGGCACTTCGTCCAATTTACAACCATGAATATCAAGATGCTAAAAAGGCGATTGACCGTTATTTTACTACAGTATCCAAACTATCTCCTAAGTATCGTGAAAAATCAAATGTGATTATATTTTCCGGAGATGAGTTTTTGGGATATGATGAAGCAGATTATATGTATGAAAAATTAAAAGAAAACGAAATGTTTATCGGTTTGGTGGAAAGTAACATCAAAGGAAAGAACCTAAAAGCAAAAGGACAGAATTCTTTGGTGAAAGAAACACATTATCAAGCGATTAAAGTGTTTACTACATGGGATTATATTCAAAGAAGATTTGATTATGAAATACCGAACCACCACAATGGAGAAGAGATTGTCAATACGTTCTACCGTGCAATGATTGATCGTAATGTGAGAGTAATTTATTTGAAACCGTATCTGTTTCCGGAAGGTCGCTATGTTACCGATCCTCAGGTGTATAAGGATACTGTGACCAATCTTCAAAAGAGATTGAATAAACATCATATTATAATTGGAGAAAAAATTTCGCCAATCAAAAACTGGGCAGTAAATCCAATTAAAAAAATACCGGTATTAGTAGCAATTGTAGCGGGAATGTTGATGGTTCTTCAGAATATGATGTCTATCAGAAAAAGAAACCTATATCTATTGTTGGCAGTAGGTTCCGTTGTGGCAGTTGTTCCTTTTGCATTAGGAAAAGGAACATCGGCGTTAGAGCCGATTTGGGCATTGCTTGGAACAATTATGGTAGCTTCTTTGTCCGGAATGTATGTGTTGGCAAAGGGAAGATCGGTTTTTGATAAAAAACAGGAAAGCAGTATGATGAGCGGTTATTTGCTTGGAATCAGAGTGTTGTTATTTTCCGTTTTGATGAGCGTGCTTGGTGCTTTGTTTGAAGTATCTATTTTGTCGAACAGCCAATATATGTTAGATATGATTACGTTCAAAGGGGTAAAGATTTCACAGTTAGTTCCAATTTTAACAGTAGGACTTGTCTATATGTCTTACTTTGGAGTAGGTAAAATCAAAGAGATGGGAGACCATACTCTGAAATTTGAAGACACCTTGAGATTGTTAAACAAAAATATTAAAGTATGGCAAATTTTGTTGCTTGGAATTTTGGCAATTGTGGGACTGATTTTTATGGCTCGTTCCGGAAATACAAGTGATGTGAAACCGGCAACTTTTGAGTTGTTGATGAGAAACTTTATGGAACATCATTTTATTGCACGTCCAAGAACGAAATCTATTTTCTTAGGATTTCCGGCAGTTATTTTGTTCATTGCTTTGGCAAAACAAAGAAGACTGGAATCCTTGTATCCTATTCTTGCAATCGCAATTGCAATAGGACAAAGTAATATTCAAAACACTTTTTCTCATATCCGTACACCATTATACTTGTCCATCGGTCGTGTAAGCGGTGAAGTAGTCTTATCTATTTTGACGGGAGGAATTTTTGTGTGGTTATTTGCAAAGGGAATTGCATTTGCAGACAAAAAGAAAAAGTTAGGAGAACGATATGTATAAAATAGTGGCATCCGGATATTTCGGATTTAATAATATAGGAGACGAAGCAATTTTAAAAGGATTGATTCAGGGAATACAAAGTCAGTTTGACGAAGTGGAAATTGTTGTCTTATCAAGCAATGTTGCATTTACAGAGAAACATTGTGGAGTTAGAGCTGTGAATCGAATGAGTCTAAAAGAGGTTTGTCGTGAGATGAAGACGATGGACTTGTTTGTCAGCGGTGGAGGTTCTCTTTTACAAGATGCGACTTCTTCACGTTCCATATTGTACTATTTAGGACTTTTGACGATGGCGACAAAACTGTTCAAAAAGAAGACGATGATTTATTCACAAGGGATTGGACCTGTGATTAAGCCATCCAATCAAAAGAAAATGAAGAAAGTTTTAAATCGTGTCGATTGGATAGATGTTCGTGATGGCATTTCGAAACAGACCCTACAAAAAATGGGTGTTACAAAAGAAATTGAAGTAACGTCAGATACTGTGTTTGGAATTATTCCTCCCGAGTTGTCAAAAGGACGGGAAGTGCTACAAAGAATGGAAGTAATCGGTGAACGAAAAAATATTGCGATTTCTCTTCGAAAATGGAAAGAGTATGATGATAAGATTGTAAAAGAAACAGTGGATTTACTGAAGAAATTACAGGAAACACAGGAATATAATATATTTTTATTACCGTTTCATTTTAATGAGGATATGGAAATTATCTCTCGTGTGATGAAAGAGTTGGATAGCACAGAGGGAATCCATGTTGTTACGGAATCTATGTATGTAGATGATTATCTTTCTTTTATCGGAACGATGGATTTGGTATTGTCGATGAGATTGCATGGATTGATATTTGCTACTTTAATGGGAGTTGTTCCGGTTGGAATTTCGTATGATCCCAAGATTGACAGCTTTTTGAAGGAAATTGAGGAAGAGAGTGCCGTTTCTTTAGAAACCATTTCTTCAGAAGTGTTGTATCAAAGTATTTTGAACAAAATGCAGAATTTAGAGAACAATAAACAAAAAGTGGTAGCAAAAAAGGAACAACTATCAAATATTGCGTCATTACACAACAAGGCTTTGAAAGATTTGTTGATGAAGTAGGAGGAACCGATTTTGGAATCGATGAGAATATTAGATGTGAGAGTGGACAGAGTAGATAGAGCACAAGCATTAGATCAGTGTGTGAGAGGAATGGAGAACAACGCACCTTTTGTTGTGGTGACTCCCAACAGTGAGATTGTGGTGCGTGCAAACGAAGATACACGATTGAAGCAAATCATAGAACATGCAAACTTAGTTGTGCCGGATGGAATCGGATTGGTTATCGGCTCCAAAATTGTAAAAAAACCTTTGACAGAACGTGTGACGGGAATTGATTTGATGGGTGCTTTGTTGAAGCATGCAAATGAAACGAAAAAAACAGTCTATCTTTTGGGTGGAAAACCCGGAATCGCTGAAAAAGCAGGTAGCAATATTGCTCGACAATATCCAAATTTGACATTGGTTGGAACACATCATGGATATTTTTCCGGAGTGCATACCAAAAAAGTAGGACATGCAGAAGAAAAACAAATTGTGGAGGAAATTGAATCAAAAAAACCGGATTTATTGTTTGTGGCACTTGGTGCGCCGGGACAGGAATATTTCATTGATACCTATAAATCTGTCTTAAATGCGAAATTGTTGATGGGTGTTGGAGGAAGTTTGGATGTTATTTCCGGAGAAGTAAAGAGAGCACCTGAATTTTATCAAAAAGCAGGATTGGAATGGCTATATCGTTTGATGAAAGAGCCAAGTAGAATCGGAAGAATGATGGCGTTGCCGGAATTTATGATAAAGGTCATTTTTTCAAAAAAAGGATAATAGGAAGGATGAGGTCGCATGCTGTTTTACTGCATGTGACTTTGTTGTATCGGGATAATGATGAAAAGGGGAAAAAAATGCAGATAGAAGGAAGAAATGCCGTATTGGAGGCATTGAAAAAAGAGATTCCGCTCGATGTTATCTATGTTTCAAAGGATAGTAAAGAGGGAAGTATTCGTAAGATTATATCTATGGCAAAAGAGAAAAAAGTTCTTTTGAAACAGACAGATAGAATGAAATTGGAACAGATGACGGAAACGGGAGCACATCAAGGAGTGATTGCTCTGACAATGGATTATTCTTATTCTACAGTAGAGGAGATTTTGTCTGCTGTCAAAGAACATAACAAAACCGGATTTTTGTTAATTTTAGATGAGATTGAAGATCCTCACAATTTAGGAGCTTTGATTCGTTCTGCAGAGGGAGCCGGTGTTGATGGAGTAATTCTTCCAAAGAGAAGATCGGCGATGGTCAATGCGACTGTTGAAAAAACATCTGCCGGAGCAGTCAGTTATATGAAAGTAGCAAGGGTAACGAACATCAGTCAGACAATAGAATTATTGAAGAAAGAAAATTACTGGGTATATGGTTTGGACATGGATGGGATAGAGTATACCCAAAATGATTGGACCGGAAATATCGCTGTTGTAGTAGGAAATGAAGGCAGAGGAATGGGACGGTTGGTCAGACAACATTGCGACAAAATTCTTTCCATACCGATGAAAGGACAGATTCAATCCTTGAATGCCTCCGTTGCAGGATCTATTGTACTGTTTGAAGCATCGAAACAAAGAGGATTAAAATGAAATTTCATGTAAAAAAAAGAGAGATTCTTGTTGTAGATGGGTATAATGTTATCAATGCTTGGAATCATTTGTCAGAGGTATCAAAACAGGATTTACCAACAGCGAGAGAAATGCTGGAAGATATGATTGAAGAGTATATTGAGTATTTCGGTATGGAAGGATATATCGTCTACGATGCCTACAATGTCAGATCTAAAGAAAGAGAAGAACAAAAAGGACGATTGCATATTATTTTTACAAAAGAGAATCAGACGGCAGACAGTTATATTGAGAAGTTTATTGCCCAGTATAAGAACAAGCGTCATTTTGAGCTCAAGGTAGTTACAGATGATATGGCAGAACAGCAACTGGTGCTTGGTAAAGGTGCAACAAGAATTTCTACAAGGGAATTGGAGTTGGATTTCCAAAAGAGTAGGACAGATATAAAAAAACAGATAGAAGAGATGTATTCTGGAAGAAATACAATTGATGACATTTTGGATGCTGATATTCTGCGTCAGTTAGATAAAATGCGTAAGAAAAAATAATTTTAACTTTTTGCAATCAGAAGGGGAATCGTTATGAAGGACACAATGAAATATTTTTTTGAAAAGTTAAAAGATGAATATTCCATAGACCTTGATAAGATTCCAAAAGAAGAGTGGGAAGAACAGATTGTCTATCTTGCACAAAAAGGAGATACTTATGCAATTGAATATATTTTCAGCAAATATATGGGATTGGTACGAAGTAAATCAAAAGTGTATTTTTTGGTCGGTGCAGAGAAAGAAGATATTGTTCAAGAGGGACTGATTGGTCTTCATAAGGCAATTCGTGATTTCAATCCTCAAAAGAAGCGAATGTTTCGTTCTTTTGCGGATATGTGCATCAATCGCCAGTTGATTACGGCTGTGAAGGGAAGTACAAGGCAAAAACATATTCCGCTCAATTCCTCTATCTCGTTGAATCGTAAACTTTATGAAGAAGAAAATGATACCACAATGTTGGATGTAATTGAAAATGAAAGAGTTTCGAATCCGGAAGATATTTTTTTGAATGAAGAAAAGGGATTGTACTTTCGAAAACTGATGACTGAAATTCTAAGTGATTTGGAGTCTAAAGTAATAGAAATGTATTTGGAGGGACGATCCTATCAGGAGATTGCACAAATTTTAGAGTTAAGTCCTAAAGTAATCGACAATGCGTTACAAAGAGCAAAGAAAAAATTTGAGAAAGCATTGTTAGAAAATAAATTTTATGAATAAGATAATGACTTGTCATGTGAAGATTCTAAATGATGTTTGATAAAATCACTTTCTCATATACGAAAAGTACTTATCTTTTTTGATAGGATGAGAGGTAAGAGGTTGTTATTTTTAGCAGAAACATTGATTTTTTAATAAAAAGAATGTAAAATGAATTAAACTTAATACATTTTGCCTAAATGAAATAAAGGTTGATTATTATTTTTATCAAAAAGGAAAAGGTATGCAAAAACAAAGAAAGAGAAGAAAGAGACGAAGAAAAATAAATTCGGTTGCTTGGAATAGAGTAGCTTGGTTATTGATGGGAATTTCCTTTGTTTTGTTTTTCCTGTTGAATATCTGGAGAGGTGCGGTGTATGCAAGTGTTGATATCGGTACAATTGATATTGGACAGATTATCAATGTAGCACAAAAAAAGGCAGTCATTATCCGCAAGGAACAGAATATTTTTGCGCATCAGGAAGGATATGTAGACTACATCGTACCGGAAGGACAACGTGTCCGTAAAGGGACGAATATTGCTGTAATGAGAAGCGGATACAGTAGGGATGATTTGCAAGACAGTTTGAGATTGATAGACTATAAGTTGAAAGAAAAGCAAAATATAGATGTTTCTAAAGATTTAACCATGGAAATCAACAAAAGAAATGTGGAATTGCAAACATTGTATGCCGATTTACAAAAACGGATTTTTTCCGGTGAAGAAGAGTATTTGGAATCTTTAAAACAGGAAATTATTACTGTGAATGATCAAAAGAAATTCTTGGAAGATATTGTCCAAGGCAAAGACGTTAGTATAGAAGAGTTGAAAGCTGATAAACAAAAATTGTTGGATCAAATCAATGGAGATGCATACTATATCAAGTCACCGATGACAGGAATCATTGTTGCTTACAGTGACGGATATGAAGATAAACTGACTTTTGAGAATCGAAACAACATTACTGTTTCTTATATCGAAAAAGTAAAGGACTCTGATGAGGTCGATTTGAAGAAAAAGATTTTTGTAAACAAACCTGTCGGAAGAGTGGTGTATAATTTCAAATACTATTTTGCTTGTCAGGTAGACAAAGAAGATATTGACCATATTGTATCAGAGCAACCGGTAACAATTTATGTGGACAATCAAGAGATTACAGCCTATTTGGAAGACTTTCACCAAGGAGATGACGGTAAATTTTTAGGTTTGTTTCGGGTAGAAGATGAGTTATTCCATTTTTATGAAAAAAGATGTTTTAATATTAAGGTAGAGTATAAGAATAGAAAAGGATTGAAGATACCGAAGTCTGCAATTTTCAAAGATAAGAACGGGAATGACGGAATCTTTGTTGTAGATGAAGCAGGGCTTGCTGTATTTCGAGAAATTAGAGATCAGATAGCAGAAGATAAGGACTATATTGTTTGTAAGTACAACAGTCGTGTTCCAAGAAAAGCGGATGATATCAAGTTATATGACAGTGTTATTTTGAATCCGATTATTGTAAAAGAAGGGGATAAGGTGAGATAGATGGGAGTAAAAGAAAATTTAAAATCAGTACAAGCATCTATTGAACAGGCAAGGCAAAATTCATGTGAAAAACAGGAAGTAACATTGATTGCAGTGACAAAGACAATAGATATCAAACCGATGGAGGAAGTGCTGGAAGAGGGAGTACTATGTTTTGGAGAAAACAAAGTACAGGAAGTTCTCAACAAATATGAACAATTTCCAAATACAGTTAAGTGGCATTTGATTGGAACATTACAAAGCAATAAAGTGAAATACATTATTGATAAAGTAGAAATGATTCATTCGTTGGATCGAATGAGTTTGGCAAAAGAAATCGACCGAAGAGCAAAAGAAATCGGTGTGGTAATGAAATGTTTGATTCAAGTCAATATTTCTCAAGAAGAAAGTAAGCATGGCTTGGATAAAGCGGAAGCTTTGAAATTTATTGAAGAAGTTGCACAAAATTTCTCTAACATTCAAGTCTTAGGTTTGATGGGGATGGCTCCTTTTGTAGAAGATTCAGAAGAAGCAAGACCGTATTTTCGTCAATTGAAAGAGTTGTTTGAAGAGGCAAAGAATTTGAATCTTGGAACCGGACAAATGAAGTATCTATCAATGGGAATGACAAACGACTATACGGTTGCGATTGAAGAAGGTTCTAACATGGTAAGAGTTGGAACCGGAATTTTTGGAAAAAGAAACTATAACTAATTCGAGGAGGACATGAAACATGGCGGAGAAATTTACAGATAAACTAAAAGGTTTTTTAATGCCTGCGGGTAATTCGGATGATTATGAAGAATTTGATGAATATGAAGAAGAAGAATATTTACCAACACCACCAAAGTCTTCTCCGAATAAAGTAGTGAATATCAATACAAACTCAGGAAAAAGTGGGGATTCTAAAGTAGTGATTTATGAACCTACTCAATACAATGAAGATATTCCGGGTATTGTAGATAGTTTGAAAAGCAAAAAGATTTGTATTGTGAACTTGGAGAAAGTAAGGGATGCATCTATTTCCAGCACTATTTTTTATTTTTTAAGTGGAGCAATCTATGCAATGAATGGAGATATTGCAGAAATTTCCAGTGGGGTTTTTGTGCTTGCACCACCTTCTGTTGATATTGACGGCAGTGTGAAGATGGTATTGCAAAACAAAGGATTTTTCAAGTGGCAGTAAGTTTAGGAAGGACTTTAACAATATGTTAAATTTACACAAAGTATATATGTCTGTTCAGTGGATTGACTCTGTATTCTTGTTGCTGTACTGGCTCATTATTGCTCGGGCTTTTTTGAATGCTGCACCGACGTTTCGCATGAAACATTATCAGGGTTCAAGAATCGTATATCGAATTACAGATCCTTTTATGATTCCGATTGAAAACTTTATGTATAAGCATGCTCGTTTGGACCAGGTGGATCTTTCCCCTCTGTTGGCAATCATCATGTTACAACTTTTGAAAACCATTCTATATAATATCATTTATTAGGGGTAAAGAAATGCAAAAAAGTGAGAAAGAACGACGAGTGTCACATATTACCGACACGTCGTTAAGAGAGAAGGCACTTCGCGTATTGGATATCGCACAACAGGTGTTGTATTCACATGAGATAAAACATAGTGATTTTTTGACACCTTATGAGCAGAGAGAAATTGCAAATGTTCTCAATGGAATTCATGAGATTCGATATTCTTTCGATGGAGTGTTGGAACAAAGTGAACGAAAAATAATCTCTATTTATCCTGACTATCTTGAAGAGGTTTGTCAGGATATTTTAGTATGTTTAAAAATAAAGGGAAATACACAATTCTCAAAGTTATCTCATCGAGATTATTTGGGAAGTATCTTGGGGCTGGGACTTCGTAGAGAAAAGCTTGGTGATATCTTTGTATCTGAAGAGGGAGCATATCTGATTTGTTTAGAAAGTATTGCCGACTATATTTGTTTTCATTTGGAAAAGGTTAAGAATATTTCTGTGAAAGTCAATAGAGTAGAAAAAGAAGAGGTTGCACTTCCAAAACAGGAAAAAAGAGAATGTGAATTCGTAGTATCTTCGATGAGATTGGATTCTATTGTTTCAGGAATGTTTCATCTGTCTAGAAATGATGCGAAATCTCTTGTTCAAAAAGAGTTCGTCAGTGTGGACTATGAAGTGGTGAGCAATCCTTCCAAACTGCTAGAACCTCCAGTCGTTATTTCAGCAAGAGGGTTTGGAAAGGGAACATTTGAAGAGGTCTTGTATCAAACAAAAAAAGATCGATACAAACTAAGAGCAACAATTTTGAAATAACTGAAATTTTGAGAAACGTTTTTGAAAAAAGAAATCCACATCTAGTGTTGAATCAGTAGATGTGGATTTTATTATATTGTGAGTTTCACGTCTTTCAGTCTATCGATAAAGAAAAATTATGAGATGGTAAAAGACATCGTTGTTATTTCCAGTAGTCTAATTTACTGTCATCCAATCCGATACTTGTTGCACGGAATACAGGATTTTTACCTTCTTTTCTTTGTGCTTCATAATCTTTTAAGGATTTGATAGCTGTGTTTCCTAAGATTAGGATAGCAGGTAAGTTAATCAATGCCATAACACCCATCAATAAGTCTGCAACATCCCAAGCAAGAGCTTGTCTTTGAGCAGCTCCCAAAAAGATAACGGCAGCAGCAAAGACACGGTATGCAGTCATAAATGTTTTGCTAGGAACTTTTCCATTGATGTATGCCAAGTTATTATCTACATAATACAAGTTTCCAATTAAAGTTGTGAATGCAAACAGAATCAAAGAGATGGTAATGAAATGGTTACCGAAACTTCCCATAAATGTAGATAATGCAGCTTGAACATAAGGTGCACCGGCTAATTCTTTAGTAGGCTCTACTCCTGAACTTAAACACATAAATGCAGTAGCACTACAGATTACAACAGTGTCGATAAATACAGACAACATTTGTACCAAACCTTGTTTTACAGGGTGGCTTACATTTGCAGATGCAGCAGCATTCGGTGCAGAACCGATACCTGCTTCGTTAGAATAAAGACCTCTCTTGATTCCGTACATCATACTGGAACCTGCAACCCCACCGAAGATAGCGCGGAAGTTAAATGCATCGGAGAAAATTTTTGCAAATACAGTCGGCATATAACCGATGTTGATAACAATCATGATAAGAGAAACAATGACATAAATAGTTCCCATAAAAGGTACCAACATAGATGTGAAAGTGATAATTCTTTTTCCTCCACCAAGAATACAGTACAAAGTAATAAGAGCAAGCACTGCACCGATGATGTATGGAGTTGTATTTTCGTGATAGAAAGAGTATGCTTGGAATGTTGTTTGCAAGTTGAATGCTGCAAGCATATTAAATCCGATTGCATAAGTCAAAATCAAACTGATTGCGAAAACAACACCAAGAGCTCTGTTTTTTAGTGCAGATTCAATGTAGTAAGAAGGTCCCCCGTAGCTGTTGCCTTGTTCGTCTTTTCTCTTATAGATTTGCGCCAAAGTAGATTCAATAAATGCAGATGAACCACCGATGATGGCAACAACCCACATCCAAAATACCGCACCGTATCCACCAAGGCAAAGAGCACTGGAAACACCGACGATATTTCCTGTACCTACACGAGAAGCAGTAGATACCATCAAAGCTTGGAAAGATGATACGGAATTTTCATCTTCCGGTTTTTCCAATACCACGCGAATGGATTCTTTGAACAATCTTCCTTGTAAGAATCCTGTTTTTAATGTGAAATAAATCCCGATTCCAAGTAATAGTATGATAAGAACAGGGTAGTACAGTATGTCGTTAATTGGTGTAATCAGTGCATCAATTTTTTCAGCCATGAATAATCTCTCCTTTTTTTATCAATAAAATTTTGGTTAATAAATATTTAAATTAAGATCTTGTGCTATACTTCGAAGCATTCTCATACCTACATAAGAGTTTCCGTGAGAATCAAGTCCTGGACAGTAAACTCCAATTCCATAACCTGACTTGGAAGCAGTAACGATACCACCGCCCACTCCACTTTTTGCAGGAATACCAACTCGAATGGCAAAGTCGCCGGAGTAATCGTAAGTCCCACAAGTCGCCATAATCGTTCTCAGTATTTTGGCATGCTTTGCACTTAGAACCTCTTCTCCTGCAAGATTTTTTCCATCTCTAGATAGAATAAATCCAAGGTTTGCCAAATCGACAGCATCTACCAAGATGGAACAAGCTTTGAAATAAGTATTGAGCAAGTCGTCCACATCAATATGAGGTGGAATGATATTGTCATTTAGTAGCATATAAGTCAACGCGCGATTTGCATAGGCGCAAGAGCTTTCGGAACGGTAAATACTTCTGCTAAAGTCTAATTTGTCATTGTCAATCAAATCTCTTGTACGATTTAAGATAAAATCGAAGGTATTGTTCCCATATTTTTCTTGCAGAAGTGCTGTGGAAACGATTGCACCCGCGTTAATAAAAGGATTCACCGGAATGTTTTTGTTACTTAACTCCAATTCGATAATACTGTTGAACGGTTTTGCAGACGGTTTGACACCGACAAAGCGTTTAATGTAATCGAAGTCATAGCTTTCAAGAACACAAAGGTAAATAATCACCTTTACGATACTTTGGATACTGAACTTGTAGTGAGAATCTCCTACTTCATACACAGTACCGTCAGGAGAAATCAGTGTTGCTCCTGCACGAGACTTGTCCTCTTTGGCAAGCTCGGGAATATAACTTGCAGTAACACCTCTTTCTTTATATAACATACCATAGTCATAAGCTTTTTGTAGAACATTTTGAAAATCCAATGGAATCACCTCCTAATGATTCTTTTTTAGAAAAATAAAGAATATCTTAAAAAAATATAGAACAAATTATTAAAGATATATAATATTATTCTATATATAAAAGATATTCCTAATCCACCAACGTTACCCCTATTTTATCTTAAAATCGAGAACAATTCAATAAAGAAATGATATTTATAGGGATTTCTTTGGAAATATTATGACAGAACGATTACAATTGAAGAGTTTTTACTCAGTTATAGTGATAGAGCATCTTTGTCTATCCCCTGAAAATATAGGAAAGCTATGTTGTAACAGTACAAGAAATCAGTTCAAAATATGATATCATTCCAATTGAAGTATAATTCAAAATAAAATATAGTGCCGAATAAAATACAGTTCAACATAGAAAACAAAGACAATAGAGTTTATTTGATAATAAAAACATGGAAGAATAAATCAAATTGAAGTATAATATCAGTACAAATCGAGAACAGGGGAGCTTATTTGCTGAGAGGAAACCATGGTTTCGACCCTTAAGTTGATCTGGATAATGCCGGCGTAACAAGTTTGAATCGCGTCGCATCAGTGCGACTTTTTTTATGAAAAAATCGGTTTTGACTAAAGTGTTTTTGTATGCATATTAGAGAAGAAACAGAGTAGTATGAAGAATTTATTTGTAGACTTTTTTGTTCATCTCATTCATCAAAAATGGTGGTAAAAACCATTTTGCCATTATCATTTCATCAGTATATGTTAAATGAAGAAATATTTTGGTAAAAAACAATTTTTCTGAACTTGTGATTTGGATTTCGGAAGTAGACGATTTGTAACAATCTGTTTCAACAATATCACAAAGGAGGAAAACACATGAAACAAACAGATGTAAGAATTTTGGTAGAAGGCGGTATCATGATTGCTCTTGCAACATTACTGAGCTTTATTAAGGTGTTTGAGATGCCACAGGGAGGTTCCATTACAGCAGTGAGCATGGCACCGATTTTGATTTATTCCTGTCGACATGGTGTCAAAAAAGGTTTGGTGGTATCCACTGTTTATGGAATTCTTCAGTATTTACTACAAGGAGGATTTTCCATCCATCCAATGTCTATTTTGTTGGACTATGTTTTGGCTTTCGGAGTACTTGGAGTTGCCGGAATGTGGAAAGGTCGAACATGGATGGAACTACTAGGTTGTTGTGTTGCAATAGTACTTCGATATGTGGTGCTCGTGATTTCCGGAGTGGTAGTGTGGGGCTCCTACGCACCTGAAGGAGTCAGTCCGCTTTCCTATTCTATCGGATACAATGCAAGTTATATGATTCCGGAAGGAATTTTGACAATGGTAATGATTGCCGTCTTGTATCAAAAAGTGATTCGTAGCATGAAACCTTCTGTGTAGTGACGTGTTTCAAAAATGCTGATAAGAATCTGATAGAGATAAGATAATGATTGGTTAAGAAGCAGATGGAGCTGTGACCGAACTAAAGAAAGAGGAATTTGCAACAGTACAATTCGTTAAAAAAGTTTTGTTCTATCTTAATGGCATTCTGAAATAGAGTTATTTATGTTAAAAACCATCTATAATATTCGGATTTTTTACTGAGGATATGGGTGGTTTTTATTTTTATGTTTCAAACAACAAATCAGCATGAAATTCTACAAGACAAATACACATGTTTGCGTTTCTAGGATTGGCGAATCAATTTGTGTTGAAGTGTTGTCATATTTAGGGAGAATATTGTATAATAAAAGATAAATTAAAAAAGGTAGTTTTGTGTTTTGGAGAAAAATATTGTTTCTGTAAAATATTCGGAATTTGCTTATTTCAGAAGAATTCTTAAGAAAGACAGGAATTATATTTTTTGACAAAGGGTTGGGTGAGAAATACAATAGTATGTTTCTCGTGAGGGATTTTTAACTTTAAGGAGGACATTATGGCAAATATTTTGAAAGAAGCATTGACCTTTGATGATGTGTTATTGGTACCACAGGAGTCGAATGTATTACCGAAAGAGGTAGATACATCCACTTATTTGACACGAAAAATTAAGTTGAATATTCCGTTGATGAGTGCTGGAATGGATACTGTTACAGAGCACTCTATGGCAATTGCAATCGCAAGAGAAGGCGGAATTGGAATTATTCATAAGAATATGTCGGTTGAAGAGCAAGTGTTGGAAGTGGATAAGGTTAAACGTTCTGAACATGGAGTCATCATTGATCCGTTCTATTTGACAAAAGATAAGACTTTGCGTGATGCAGATGATTTGATGGGAAGGTATCGTATTTCAGGAGTGCCTATCGTAGATGAAAACAAAAAATTGATTGGAATCTTGACAAACAGAGATATTCGTTTTGAACAAGATTTCAGCAAAAAAATAGAAGAAGCAATGACCTCGGAGAATTTGATAACCGCATTGGAAGGTGTCAAATTGGAAGAGGCACAGGAAATCCTTCGTCAACATAAAATCGAAAAATTGCCTATTGTAGATAAAGATTATATTTTGAAAGGTCTTATTACCATCAAAGATATTGAGAAAAAAATCAAGTTCCCAAATTCGGCAACTGATGACAATGGAAGACTTCTCTGTGGAGCTGCCGTTGGAGTAACCGAAGATATGATGGAACGTGTGGACGCATTGGTAGCAGCTCATGTAGATGTCATTGTTATCGATACCGCACACGGACACTCCAAAGGAGTGTTGACTGCAATTTCCTCCGTAAAACAAAAATATCCTGAATTGCAAGTGATTGCAGGAAACGTTGCAACAGCCGAAGCAACTCGTGCATTGATTGAAGCAGGAGCAGACTGTGTAAAAGTAGGAATCGGACCGGGATCCATCTGTACAACTCGTGTTGTTGCAGGGGTTGGGGTTCCTCAAATCAGTGCAATTATGGATTGTTATGAAGAAGCAAAAAAACATAATACACCAATTATTGCAGATGGTGGAATCAAATATTCCGGAGATTTGGTAAAAGCAATTGCTGCCGGTGGTTCTGCCGTTATGTTAGGTTCACTATTAGCCGGAACAAAAGAATCTCCGGGTGAAACCATCTTGTATCGTGGTCGTTCTTTCAAATCTTACCGTGGAATGGGTTCCTTAGCATCTATGGAAAAAGGTTCTAAAGACAGATACTTCCAAGAAGATGCCAAAAAACTTGTACCGGAAGGGGTAGAAGGAATGGTTCCTTACAAAGGAGTAGCATCCAGTTTAATTTTCCAAATGGTAGGAGGACTTCGTGCAGGAATGGGTTACTGTGGAACCAAAACCATCAGAGAGTTGAATGAAAACTCCCAGTTTGTTCGTATTACTGCGGCAGGACTTCGTGAAAGCCATCCGCATGATATTACAATCACAAAAGAGGCACCAAACTATAGTTCAGGAACGGAGGATTAGTCAATGAATCAGGAAACAATCGTTGTAGTTGATTTTGGCGGACAGTACAATCAGTTGATTGCAAGACGTGTCAGAGAAAACAATGTGTACTGTGAAGTATATCCTTACAGCAAAGCGCTTGAAAAAATCAAAGAAATTCAACCGAAAGGAATCATCTTTACAGGAGGACCGAACAGTGCATACGAAGAAAATGCTCCGAAAATGGATCCGGAAGTTTTTGAGCTTGGAATTCCGGTACTTGGATTATGTTATGGAATGCAATTGATGGCACAGTCTTTGGGTGGAAACGTCGCAAAAGCGGATACCAAAGAATTTGGAAAAACGCAAACAAAGTTCGAAACAGATTCACTGTTGTTCAAAGGATTGCCGAAAGAAGCAATCACTTGGATGAGTCATGTGGATTTTGTTGAAAAACTTCCACAAGGATTCGAAAAAATCGCATATACAGATAACTGTCCTGTAGCTGCAATGCAAAATATAGAAAAGAAATTCTATGCAATGCAATATCATCCTGAAGTCCTTCATACAGAAAACGGAACAGCTATGCTTCGCAACTTCCTATATGAAGTGTGCCATTGTACAGGACAATGGACGATGGCAAACTATGCGAAAACAGCAATCGAAGAAATTCGAACAAAAGTAGGAGATGGAAAAGTTGTCCTTGCACTTTCAGGAGGAGTAGATTCTTCCGTAGTAGCAGCATTGATTTCCAAAGCAATCGGAAGTCAGTTGACCTGTATCTTTGTAGACCATGGTTTGATGAGAAAAAATGAAGGTGACGAAGTAGAGCAGGCATTTGCAAACTCCGGAATGAACTTTATTCGTGTTGATGCCGAAAAAAGATTTTTAGATAAATTAGCAGGTGTTTCCGATCCGGAACAAAAAAGAAAAATCATCGGAGAAGAATTTATTCGTGTGTTTGAAGAAGAAGGAAGAAAAATCGGAGCAGTTGACTTCTTGGCACAAGGAACAATTTATCCCGATGTAATAGAAAGCGGAGAAGGAGACGCTGCAGTAATCAAGAGTCACCACAATGTAGGTGGACTTCCTGCAGTAGTAGACTTCAAAGGATTGATAGAGCCTCTTCGCAACCTGTTCAAAGATGAAGTAAGACAGTTAGGATTGGAAGTAGGGTTGGCAGAATACTTGGTATGGAGACAACCGTTCCCTGGACCGGGCCTTGCAATTCGTGTGATGGGAGAAATCACAAAAGAAAAATTGGACATCCTAAGAGATGCAGATTATGTATTCAGAGATGAAATCGCAAAAGCGGGATTAGACAAGAGTATCAACCAATATTTTGCAGTGTTGACAACAACAAGAACCGTTGGAGTAATGGGGGACTTTCGTACCTATGACTATGTACTAGCACTTCGTGGAGTGACCACAACAGACTTTATGACAGCTGATTGGGCACGAATCCCGTATGAAGTATTGGACAAAATCTCCGGTAGAATCATCAATGAAGTAGATCATATCAACAGAATCGTATATGATATTACCAGCAAACCACCGGGAACAATTGAATGGGAGTAACAGAAGTAAATATGATACTGTTACAAAACCATTGAAAACATTGGGATTTAGCGGTTGAACGGTGTGAAAAAACTCTTGGGTGATACTATTTTGATACTAAAAGTTGAAAAAGTAGGTTCAAAAGAGAGTCATTGAATGAAGTCAGTTTTCATAAGTGATAGTTATTGACTGAAAGTCAATAAGGTAAGAGAGAATAGAGAGCCTTCCATCGTTTTGGTGGAAGCTTTTGTGGGGATTAGAGAACGGTAAATTGGAATGATGGAGGGAAGTAATGGAAACAGAACGTTTAATGATAAGAGTTCCAACAATAGAAGATTTTGATGGGCTATATTTGGTGCATGCTGACCCGGAAACTAATATTTTCAACCCCGGTTGGAAAAAACCAAGTAAAGAAGAATTCATGCAATCGTTAAGTTCTATAATAGAACACCATAATCAACATGGGTTTGGTTATTATGCCTTAGTAGATAAAGAGGATAATAAAGTTTTTGGGATATGTGGCTTAAGATATACTAAAATAAATAATGAAACTTTTTTAAACCTATATTACAGAATTTCTCCATCTAAAATGAGAAGAGGATTTGTAAAAGAAGCAGCCAATAAAATTATTGAAGATGTAACAAAAAAATTGAACAATAAATATAAAATAGTTGTAGTAACTTTAGATGAAAATATCCCATCCAGAAAAACTGCGGAATCCTTAGGATTAAAATATAAAAAAGAGTTTGATAATATAGATGGGGAAGGAAATGTGTATTATTTTAATTAAAGATTTTTAAAATATATGTATTGAGAAAATATCTCTATATAGATGAGCGATACTGTTATATAGAAAAGGTATGATTTGAATTGTGATTCAGGTATTGGAATCATTTACTATGATAATCATAATTACCGGTAAATCTCAGTTTATTGGATGAAATCCAAACATTGTGCATAGAAAGCACATAACTTTAAGACCTAAAAATCTTTCAGTTATGTGCTTTTTTTGTACCTATTTTATATCTTATGACCTGTTATTAGAGTGATTGAGATGACTTCTTCAAAAGAAGAATAATCTATCTGTTATAGACTGAGATAGACAAATAGACATCAAAGATATGAAATGAAGAAAGTTCGTGAATTGTTGTGACCGAAAAGAAGATAAAACTGGAACTTAAACGAGTGAAGCAGTACGGAGAATTGGATGCGGGTTATAGGCATGAATTGAAAATGATTACTGAAATAATAGAAGCGGCAATACAAGAAAAAAGCCTTTAGCCAAATGACTAAAGGCAAGATGAAAGTACAAGATGATCCGTTTGTCTGTATTGACTTGGATAATGTTGATAATAAAAAACAGGATATGTTTATAAATGACTTCAATGGCACTTATGTAGAAATTTCACAATCGGGAATGGGAATAAACATTTTTGCAAAGGGAGAAATAGAAAAGAACTTTAATAACCAACTTGAAAAAGTGGAGATGTATCAAGAAAACAGATGCATTGCGATGACCGGTAATATCTATAAACTTAATGATTTTGTTGCAGAAAAAGTTCTTTTGAAACAAAAGGAGTTGGATAAATACTGCAAGCTATTTTCCCCCAAAAAAAGTGTTAGAGAAATTATTAGAAAGTATCAGGAAGCAGCTGAATGTGTTCCTGACAGTAATACGGTTATAAAAACGATGTGCAGGTATAACGCAAGGGCAAGAGCATTGTTTGAAGGTTCATACACCGGAGGAGATGCCAGTAAAGATGACTTTTCATTGCTTCTTTTTCTAAACAGTTTTACTCACGGAAATGCAGAAATGATGAAAGAATTATTTTTGAAATCTGCACTTAATCGCATAGGGATCGAAGCAAAAGAAGAACGGGAAAAGGATATCTGAAATACTTGGAAGACAGTATTTCAAAAGCGATACAGGGAGGAAATAAACGCTATTGGGATTACAACTATCACAGAAATAAAGGAGGGTATTCTCTTGAATAATTGGCTTAAATTTGATGATGTGGAGCTTAACGATTATTTGAATCGTGAGCTTGAAATCACAGATAAAGGACAAGTCAAAAGTACAGCAACCAATCTCATTACTGTGTTAGTTAATCCCTCTTTTTACAAAGAACAATCCATTATATCAGGGAATATATTCTTCGATTCATGCAGCAGGACGATTCAATTTTTTGGGAAGCTAAAAGGAGAAAATCATTCTGAATTGGAGATAAGAAAATGGAATGACCATATGACTAATGTTCTTGGAGTTGAAATCGAGAGAGATTTTGGCATCAAATATTCCAAAAATCGTATGGAAGATGCAATCACTTTTGTAGCACATAAAAGAACGATAAATTTGCCGGCAATGTATATGAAATCCTTGACTTATGATGGCAAGGAACACATTTCAAAATTACTTTCAAAATATCTTGGAGCTGAAGAAACGGAGCTGAATTCCTGGATAATGAAACATATCTTGGTTGGTATGGTAAAACGGGTAGTTCATCTGGGATGCAAGTTTGATGAACTGATGGTTTTGACAGGTTCTCAAGGTGTGGGAAAGACATCCTTTATTGAAAAGTTGGCATTATTTCCCGAATGGTATTGCTCGCTTAATAACATCAAAGGCAAGGATGCAGTCAGCAATTTGGTGGGGAAAGTCGTAGTAGAACTGGAGGAATTTGTGGCACTTAGAAACGCAAAGAGTGGCGATGAGGCGAAGCTCTTTATTTCTGCAAGAACAAGCACAGTAAGACTTCCTTATGAAAGGTTTTCAAGAGATGTAAAACGAACTTGCATTTTGATTGCAACTACTAATGATGCAACTTTTTTAGGAGATTTTTCCGGAGAAAGAAGATATCTACCTGTGAAAGTGAACAGTGAAAATATTGAATTACCAATTATGTATGATGCAGAGAAATTTCCTGTATTGGAAACTATCATGATAGAAGAACATCACAATATTGTTCAACATGATTTTGAAGGAGCTATTGCAGAAGCCGTATATCTTTACGAAAATAAACTTCACGATTTCTATTTACCGAAAGAGTTAAGGACGGATTTGGATTATGTTATTCAAACCCATAAGAGTGAGAATAGGCATGTACAAAATTTCTTAGACATTATGGAATGGAAAACGACAAAATCCGATACTCCAAATCTACTTTGTTCCGCAGAGTTTACAAGTAAGTACCCGGAAACGAATGAAAAAGTGTTTTCTGAGCTGATGGCAAATGAGATGGCAGGAGAATGGATCTTAGAAGCAAATGTGAAAAGCAAAAAGGTAAGGATTGACGGAGTGGTTCGAGTCAGCAAAAAATTCTACAAAAGGATGATAGCTACAGACTTTGTGAAAGTAAAAGACTCGGAGATACCATTCTAAGAGTTTTGAAAAAGTCCGCTACCGCTACTTTGCTACCGACTTCAAAGGTAGTGTGGTAATGGTAGCGGACTTTTTCAAACTTCTATAAAACAAAAATTGGGTAGAATGAGCGTTATCCCTCTTGGCTACGTGACACCCTTATTCTTCTGTGATAGTCATAAGAGAATAGAGCTTATTTCTATAAAAAGAGTATGTTCAGAGAGATAGCAAGCATATACTTTTTGACCACAGTCCAAAAAGTAGGCTTGTAAGCTGGGAATTCAACTTAACCAATTTTACCCTCGCCTAATTATCTCAGCAACTCAAATAAATTTTCGTTGGAGATAATTGGCTGGGGCAGACCCTAGGGAGACCCTAATACCCCGAGTAAGAAAGGAGTGATGATAAATGGCAAAGACCGTTAATCGTAAAAACAACTGCACCATTCACTTTATGGTGAATGAAGAAGACATGAATGAGCTTAACCGAAGATTTGCAATGACCAATTTTAAGAGTAAGAGAGAGTTTTATCGAGACAGTATTTTCAAGAATAGGATCATCAGCATTGATTTATTCGGTGAGTTTCGAAAAGAACTGAGGGAGCTTTCTTCTCTTATCAGTCGTAATTCAGCGAACCTAAATCAGATAGCAAAGGCGGTAAACAGCACAGGAATTATCTACAAAGATGATATTGAAAGTATCAAGAAAGCTTTGCAAGGCGAACTTCTATTTTTGTCCGAGCTTCGAGAGAAAGTTTCGGATTATATCATCAATGAGGTGGTTAGCTGATGGCGGTTACGAAGATACACCCGATCAAGACTACGCTGAAAAAGGCGATAGACTATATCTGCAATGGCGATAAAACCGATAATGAAATCTATGTTACTACCCACCTTTGTAGCAGAGAAAATGCCCACAAGGAATTTGAACTTACCAAAAAACAGTTTAACTCAAGAACCAAGACTTTAGCTCATCATCTGATTCAATCCTTTGTGCCGGAAGAAGTGAGTTTTGAAGAAGCCAATCAAGTGGGAGTAGAACTTTGCGAAAAGATTTTAGAGGGAAAATATGAGTATGTTTTAGCGACACATATCGATAAAGACCATATCCATAATCATATTATTTTTAATTCCATAGATGTTGATGATGGCAAGGTATATCATTCCTATTACGGTTTCTATATGAACATCAGAAACCAAAGCGACAGGCTTTGCAAGGAACACAATTTATCTGTCATCGACCAAGAAACACAAAAGGAAATCAGCGAGATTAGGAGAAGAAAATATGTGAATTGGTACGACTGGAATGAAGATAAAAAAGGAAGTAGCTATAAATCAAGGCTTCAGTTTGATATGGATAGGACTATAAAACAGTCAATCAACTGGCAAGACTTTTTAGACAGGATGGAAAGCTCCGGATACGAGATAAAATTCGGTAAACACATTGCTTTTAGAAAAGAAGGTCAACAGAGATTTACCAGAGCAAAAACTATTGGAGTGAATTATACCGAAGAAAAAATTAAGGGCAGAATCCTAAATAAAGAAAAAGAACTGGGCAATATCATAGATATTAAGAATAACGAAAAAGTGAAGTCAAGCAAAGGATATGAGCGATGGGCTACGAAACATAATATGACGACCGCAGCAGGTACGATGATAGCGATTCGAGATAAGGGTTTTCATTCAATGACGGAGTTGGAGTCTGAGATTAAGAGATTATCATCCCGAGCGAATCAACTTAGGAAAGAGTTTAGAGATAAGGAATTTGAATTGAAGCTAATCAAGGAAATTACCAAGCATCTGCAAACCTGCATCAATAAAAAAGCACATTACGATGGGTATAGAAAAAATCCGAATGATAAAATCTACATGATGATGAATAAGAAGGATGTAGAAGCTTACAAGGAAGCTTATTCGGAAGTTGAGATTTTTATTAAACAGTTTCCTCATCTAAAGAAAGAGATACTGGAAGGTCTAAAACGAGGCGATGGAAAGTCAATCTTTAAAGAACTAAATCAACATTCTAAGAGCTTACACGAAATACAGAAAGAACTTGCAGAAGAACACGATAAGTTACAGGAGAAGCGTAACGAACTTGATGGGCTTAAAGCAAACATCGATCAGTACCTTGGACGAAACGAGGAGCCTAAAAAAAGCATTCTTCAGCAGATAAAAAGAGAATCGGATAAATCTCCGGAAGTAAAATCAAATTCTCGACCAAAGGATATGGAACGATAGAGGTGATGCACATGGTGAATTAAAATTTGTCATGTGCATTCTTTTTTGAGAAATTTCAGTTCAATATTTTTGATTTAAATAGAGTTATCGCTATGTTTTAATTTGAATTTAAGTTATAATGTAAAAGGTTTTTATATATTCGTGGAAGGTAGGTTCATTATGAAAGCTAATTATAAAAAACTATGGCATGTTCTGCTTGACAGGAATATGAAGAAGAAGGAATTGGCAGAGCTTGCAGGTGTCAGTACATACACGATTAATAAGCTTAATAAAAACGAGAATGTTACTGTGGAAGTCCTTGGGAAGATCTGTAAGGCATTGGATTGTAGCTTAGATGATATTATGGAATTCGAAGATAGATGATGAAAGGCGAGTGACTGAGTTGGCGAAGAAATCAAAAAAAGAAGAGGCTGTAAATTTAGAAAGTGTTTTATGGGATTGCAGAGTAGCTCTTAGAGGAGTAGGAACGACCGAGAAGAATAGGGATGCTGTTATTTCTTTGGTGTTTCTAAAATTTGTCGGAGATAAGTTTGAAAAACGTAGAGAAGAAATTAAAAGTGAATATGGGGATATTCCTATGTTTTGTGAAAAACCATCTTTTTATAATGCAAAAAATGTTTTTTATTTAAAAGAAACTTCAAGGTGGTCATATATTGTAAAAAATGCTGGAGCAAATGATATAGCAGTCATTATTGATCAAGCGATGGCGGATATAGAAGAAATGAATCCATCCTTAAAAGGCACTCTGTCATTGAATTTATTTAGTACTCTTGGAGCAGATAAATCTAAAATAAAGAATCTCATTGATAATATCAATAGGATTGATGAAAACATCTTTCATGAAGAAGATTTGATTGGAAGAGTTTATGAATATTTTCTACAGATTTACGCGGCATCCGGAACGAAAGAAGAAGGAGAGTTTTATACACCTTCTAGTATAGTAAAATTGATAGCAGAGTTGATTGAACCTTATAGTGGTGTGGTTTATGACCCTTGTTGTGGGTCTCGTGTCATAATAATGACAGAGGCAAATAGTTCAGTAAAATCAAAGGTTT
>NZ_DBHIIC010000007.1:0-58010 GCF_057248345.1 Filifactor sp.
GCCAAATACATAGATAATGGTGTTTTGGATGTTCTGGATATTCCAAGCAGTACCAAATCCGCCTTTAACACTCCTCTTGGATCCTTTCCGTCATCATATTTGACTGCAAACTCTATGGACTCTACTCTCTTATAGTATGTGTCATTGATTTGTCGAATAACGCCCGGTTCTCTTTTTGGTGTTTGATTTGTCATATCAGAAATCATGGATAATGCACTCCCAAGGATGTCGACCGTCTTTAATTGATGTGTTTTTTGAAATTCTTCAATTACACAAAGCAATTCTGTCTCTACTAAAGTATGAACAATCATAGCATCTGCTTCGCATGCCAAAATCAAAATCTCTCTTAACGCATCTTCTTTCAACACATAAGAAAATCTTCTAATCTCATAGTCATTCATATCAAATTGAGAAATTGCTGCTTTCAACACTTGAGCAGCAGTCTCCCCTAGTGAATCTGATATAATAAAAAATGTTTTTTTCATGTTTTTTCCTCATACTCAAAACTTCTAAACTATATTTAGTTTTCCAATACTTCCATTAACAGTCTGGTAATATTTGTTTTGGAAAATTTTCCAATTACTTTCAGTTTTTTCTCATCTCCGTCTACAATTTCCACTACCGGAATACTATCTACTTCATGAATCAGTATCTTATGCACTGCTAATGCAATGTTTTCACTCGCTTCCGAATACACAATGTTCGGCATTCTTGTCATCGCCATACCAATTGGCAGCTTTTCAATATCCATACCGCCAACCGAACATTTCAACAAGTCTTTTCTTGAAATAACTCCGCTTAACAGTCCGTTATTTACAATGAACAAACTTCCGACATCCTCCAAAAACATGTGTACTATCGCTGAATGGATAGATTCTTCTTCATCAATCGTAACCGGAACACTCATTGCATCTCGAACTGTTTTATCTTTAATTTCTTTTAAGGATAACCCGATTCCTGTGATATCCCCATAAAAATAACCCACCTTCGGTCTTGCATAGAGTACTTTACTCATTGTCAAAATAGAAAGGTCCGGTCTTAAAGTAGCTCTTGTTAAATTCAAATGTTTTGCAATATCTTCACTCGTGATGGGTTCATTGTTTTTTACAATGTCAATAATTTTTAATTGTCTTTCGGTTAGTTCTATTTGAATCACCTCCATTTTTGAATATAACGTATATAATTTATAGTATGTCATATTAAACAAATTGTCAATCTTTTTATGATAAAAAAGGAAAAAACTCTTTAGATTTTTGATTTTGAATTAGAACTTTTCCCATAAAGTGTGATGTAAAATACAATAGATTGCTATTTCTTGAATCTATTGTACTTTATAAAAGGATTTGTTTTATAACAACATATTTCCATCTATTCCATTTACATACTGCAAAATATTGAAATCTTTTATCTTAGAAGATGAACTATCTGTTAAAACTCATATTCAAACATTTCATTTAGACAAGTAGTTTTTGTCATTATTTTTTCATGATACAGATATCCCTGTATTTTTCATATTCCTATCTTCAAATACTATTGACATAAAAAAACCATTTAAAATCTTCATGATCTTAAATGGTTTTTTATGTTATATGAATATTACTATTTATTTGTCAGTTTCTTCTTTAATTTCTTCTACAACATCTTCAAACTCTTCTTTTACTTGCTCTGTTTTATCTTCTACATCATCTACAATATCTTCTACAACTTCTTCTACATCTACTACAACATCATCATCACAGAAAGGTGCATCTTTTTTCTTTCTAGATACAGCACTCTTAAATTTGTTAAGTTGTGATTCTGTCATTTCATTCAAGTTGTATTCTTTGTCTTCTTTTGTTTGAATTACAATATCATACTTGTTCAATGCAGCTAAAGCAGCACCAATCAAAGCAACATATGGTGCAAAAAATACTCCAACTGCACCAATATATATCGGTAAATCTAAAACAATTTTTTCTTCGCTTCTAATGATGACACGTGTAATATTTCCTTTTTTAATTAGTTCTTTCAAAACTCCGATAATTGTTTCTTTTTTATCGTTGATATTAGAACTCATATTGTCAGCAAATCCTTTTCTTGACGTTTCTAAATAAATGATTGCTTCTAATACATCTCCTCCTACTTCTTCTAAAGCAGCACGTGCTTCTTCATAAGTAACTCCTGTACGTTCTACTACTTGATCGATTTTCTCTAATGTAACCATAATAGCCTCCTTATTTTTTAATACAATTTATATCAAGATAACAGTATCTTAATATTATTATGAAACAGTATGTGTTTTTACGGTACAATATGACGTACAAAGTCAACCGACTTCAACTGCAAGTCACCTAAATGCACACTGTAATACTGCTTTACAAACCGATCCAACTCTTTTAGGATTACAGAAGAAATTTCTGCCTGGATCACTTGTTGCAGACTCTCTCTCATTATAAAATCCAATAATTGGTATGTCGTATTATCGTATTGAGCATAAAAAATATTATGCTCTTCCGTTTCCGACTTACAATGGTAACAATATACACCCCCATCTTCTACTTGGAAGTAAAAAGGAATGCTATTATCTCTGATTATACCACATTTTATGCATTTTGAAACCTGTGGTTGATATCCACAAAAACGAAGTGCTTTACACTCAAAATACAATTTTACCAACTCATACTTATCCGTATCTTTCAATGCATACAAAGACTCTAACAATGCTTGTAGCAATCGATGATTGGTTTGATTCTCTACAAGAAATTTTTCCGACAATTCAGCAAAATAATATGCAAGAAAAGTTTTATCAATATCCTGTGTCAGAAAATAAAAGTTTTCTTTGCACTCAAAGGAACTTAATTGCAACATTTTTCCCTGTGTTCTCAATACAAAGTTTCCGTAAGCAAAGGATTGTGACACCGACATAGAACTATGATTCATCTTTCTAACATTTTTTGCATATACGGTAACTTTGCCCATCTTTTTGGAAAACAATGTGAGAATTGCATCTGAATCTTTGTATTTTACTGATTTTAGTACAATTCCTTCTGTATTGATATACATTACTATTCTTCCTTATATTCTAAATTTCCTTTTCATCAAAACCGAAGTTTCTAATGTAATTTTCATTATCTCTCCAATTTTCTTTCACTTTCAGCCACAAGGAAAGGTTGACTTGTTTTCTCAACATATCTTCCAATTCTTTTCTTGCTGCCATACCAATTCCTTTGATTTTTCTTCCATCTTTTCCAATGAGTATCTTTTTATGACTACTTCTTTCACAAAAAATCAAAGCATCAATATCTATTATCTCTTTATTATCTCTTTCCTTGAAACTCTCAATCTGAACCATTGTTCCATGAGGAATTTCTTCATCCGTATAGAGGAGTATTTTTTCTCTGATAATTTCCGATACCATCACTTTTAAAGTTTGATCTGTTGCCACATCATCCGGATAGAACTTCGGTCCATAAGTTAAATACTTTTGTAGTGTCGGAATAATAGAATCCATATTATCTCCTTTTAATGCGGAAACCGGAATAATTTCATCAAAAATATCCAAGGCATTATACATGGAAATAATTTTTAGCGCCTCTTCTTTTGGTATCTGATCCATCTTATTGATTATTAAAATTTTAGTATCGTTAGTATGTTTCAGCTGCTCCATAATGTTTTTATCCATTCTTCCGATGTACGAAGAAGTATCTACCACACACATAATCAAATCGGTATCTTTCATTGTAGAAGTGGAAGCCTTCAGCATATATTTTCCCAATTTATTGCGTGGATTTTGCATTCCCGGTGTATCCAAAAATACAATTTGACAATCCTCATCGTTGTAGATTCCACTGATTCTATTTCTTGTCGTCTGTGGCTTGTTGCTGACAATGGAAACTTTTTCTCCTATTATCCAATTCAATATGGTTGATTTCCCGACATTCGGTCTGCCAATAATACTTACAAAACCTGATTTATGTTGATTATTCATCTCTATCCTTTCTTATCCATTCAAAACAACACAATTGCTACTCAACGGTAAAATAAAAACATCTGCATTACTTGTCTATTTTCTACATCCTCTCATGATTCAACTTACGATTCTTCTTCCTATTCTTCTCTTAGAATATGAAAATGTGACAATACCTGCTCTTCTTTTGTTCTCATCAGTTGTTTCTCTTCTTCTTCCATATGATCATATCCCAAAAGATGAAAAATAGAGTGTGTCACAAGATAACAAACTTCTCTTTTTAAACTATGTCCATATTCTTGTGCTTGCTCTACCGCTCTATCGTAACACAGTACAATATCACCGATATTCACCTCATAGTCTTCATACTCTTTCTTTTCTTCTATCTCATCAAGTTCTTCTCTCTCATACATCGGAAAAGAAAGAACATCCGTAACACTGTCAATCTGACGAAAATTTGCATTCAACTCTCTGATTTGCTCTGCACTTACTACACTCAACGATACTTCATAATATCCGGTTAAATGTTCTGTTTCCATTGCATACACAATAATATCTGACAATGTCTTTTGAAAAATGGAATCAATATCTGACTCATAGTCTTCTATTTCCCATAAAATTTGAATCATTTTTTGCTCGCTTTCTTCTGCTCTTTCTTATACAACTCTTTTTTCTCATGCTTTTCGTAAGCCTTAATAATTCTTTGTACCAATTCATGACGCACAACATCTTTTTCATCCAAAAAGTTCATTCCGATTCCTTTTACATTTTCCAAAATCTTCAAAGAATGCATCAAACCACTCTGTTTTCCCTGTGGTAAATCAACCTGTGTCACGTCTCCTGTTACCACCGCTTTGGAACCGAAACCCAATCTTGTCAAAAACATCTTCATCTGCTCTTTTGTGGTATTTTGTGCCTCATCCAAGATAATAAACGAATTATCCAACGTTCTACCTCTCATAAATGCTAGAGGTGCAACTTCAATAATCCCTCTTTCCAACAATTTCAGAAACTTTTCAGAACCCATAATATCAAACAACGCATCATATAGTGGTCTCAAATAAGGATCTACCTTATCTTTCAAATCGCCAGGCAAAAAACCCAAACTCTCTCCTGCTTCTACTGCCGGACGAGTCAAAATAATTCTTGAAACTTCCTCCCTCTTAAATGCTCTTACAGCCATCGCAACTGCCAAATAAGTTTTTCCGGTTCCGGCAGGTCCCACACACATTGTAATGTCTTGTTTGTCAATATTGTCTACATACTTCTTCTGTCCAACTGTTTTAGGTTTAATAATATTTCCCTTTGCCGATAATATAATTTGTTCCGTACATACATCGGATAGGCGCTCTGATGTATTTTCTTCAATGGTACCAATTGCATAATTTATTTTTTGGGTATCGATGTCTTCTCCACTATCTACCAACTTACTCAACTCTTCCAATAAGTTATATGCCTTCTGAACCTTACTTTCTTCTCCTATCAGAACAATATTGTCAGAGCGTAACAGAATATCAATCCCATAAAACTCTTCTATTCGTTTTATATTTCGATCAAAATTTCCAAATAATTCTTCTTGAAATCTTATATTATCCGTCTCAAATTTTAATTCTATATTCAAACTCAACATATCCCCCATTCCAATTCTACTATTCTAAGTGATTATCTAAAATATTTGTCATAAAAATGATTCATATTTTTCAATGCTCGTGCACGATGACTCACTCTATTTTTTTCGTCCTGTGTCATTTCTGCATAAGTTTTATCTGTTCCTTCTACCAGGAAGAGAGGATCATATCCGAATCCATGTTCTCCACGATACTCAAATCCTATTTTTCCCATCGTAATTCCTTTGAATGTCTTTTCCAAACCGTTTGGAAATACAACAGCAATCACACATACAAACCTCGCCAATCTCAAGGACTCTTCGTAGTCTTTCATCATATCTAACAACTTTTCATTGTTTGCATGATCATCTGTCGGTTCTCCTGCAAATCGAGCTGAATAAATTCCGGGCTGTCCCTTCAAAATATCTACAGATAATCCGGAATCATCAGCAATAGCAATCTTTCCGGTGCGTTTTGCAATTTCTCTTGCCTTAATCAGTGCATTTTCTTCAAAAGAATCACCATCTTCTACAATTTCGATTCCTTTGAGTCCGACATCATCTAAGGATAAAATTTCTACGGACTTCAAGCGAATCAATTTTTGCAACTCCTCAACTTTGTGAGGATTAGAAGTTGCAAGAACAAAATCATACTTTTGAGAGTCATTCTTTTCATAAGTCTCCAAAAATTCTTTGATTTCTTGTTCTTCTATGTTTTTTTCTATCAGTTCTTCTTCAAAAGGAGTGCCCTCAATAAGAGAAACAATTTGTTTTCCAAGTGCATTTTTTTGAAGTTCCATAATTTCTTTACATCCAATTTCCGCCAAGGTTAGCAAAGAATCCAACTGTTGTCTTTGAAATGCAACTCCTTCTGCAGTTCCTTGTAATTCAACATACTCCAACTGATCGTTCATTACAACATTCAAATCAACATCGGCCTTGGAGTCAAACTCATAGTTCAAATCTAATATATTTTTTCCGTTTACAATCCCAACACTCACTGCGCTGATATAATGAGAAATAGGAAATTTCTCTATCAATTTTTGGTCATATAACTTCTTGCACGCTATTGCCATGGCGACAAAAGAACCTGATATAGAAGCTGTTCTCGTTCCTCCATCTGCCTGAATAACATCGCAATCAATCCAAATCGTACGTTCTCCAAGCAAATCAAAATCGATTGCATTTCGAAGACTTCTTCCAATCAATCTTTGAATTTCCTGTCCACGACCATCCACTTTGCCACGAGAGGAATCTCTCTTTTTTCTTTGCTCGGTAGATCGAGGTAACATTGCATACTCCGCACTTACCCATCCTTTTCCGGTTCCTTTCAAAAACGGTGGTACTTTTTCTTCTACACTTGCTGTACAAATTACTTTCGTATCTCCAAAGCTGACCAATACGCTTCCTTCCGCATACTTGTTGATTCCTGTTTCTATCGTTATATCCCTAAGCTGAATGCTGCTCTTCACTCTTTTCCTCCAATATTCTACTCTAATGAACAACTAAATATCTTATCAAAACTATCTCTGGCACATTTCACTTTACTATTTCAACCATTATACCACAAATACCGATTGCATTTTACCAACTTTTATTCATAACCACATTATAACATCATTTCATTCATAACTATATTATTTTTGCATGATTCTTTTCCATCATTCGATCTTCACATTCTATCTGATTTGATTCTGTTCTGATTTGATTCTGTTCTGACACTACTTGTTTTCTTTGCTCTATTTTTTCAAGCTACTGTTTCTATATTTCTAGCATCACATCATATATTTACAAAAAAAATCACAGCTAACTGATTATAGTATTCCAAACTCTAACAAAATGATGGAAGCCACTGCAATACTGTAAATTTAGTGATTTATATAACTTGTTGTTGTGTCTGTTATTTCAATCGTTTCATCATGTTTTTCTACAATTTCTGAACTGTTGGAAAAAATATTTTACTCAGATTCAAGTCATCACGATTTAATTGGATGTTATGATTACAAAAAATCGTAACGACAAAAGGAAAATTCTCTTTATCGTTACGATTTTTTTAATAGGAACACACTAATTTTTATCTTCCAAAATATTCATTGATTGCCTCTACAATCGCATCACTCATCAATTTTTGGTAAGATGGGTCACTAAGTTTTCCAACTTCATCTAAGTTTGTCATAAAACCAAGTTCTAACAAAACTCCGGGCATATTTGTCTTTCGAACCACAAGCAATCGTGTATTCTTAATTCCTCTATCTTTTGCACCTGTTGCTTGAATCAATTTACGTTGAACAATTTCTGCAAATCGTTTACTGTCATTAGAATTATAGTAATGGGTTTCCATCCCTTTTGCAGATGTATTTGTTTCTCCGGAATTATGGTGAATACTGATAAACAAATCACTATCTGTTTGATTTGCCAAGCTTGCACGCTCATCCAAACTAGGGTATACATCTGTATCTCTACTTGTAATAACCTCATACCCTGCTGAACGAAGTGACGGCACTAAGAATGATGCCACCTGTAAGTTCAAATCTTTTTCTCGATAACCATTTTTGACAGCTCCACTATCTTTTCCACCGTGACCGGGATCGATGCTGATAATTGGAGTGGTATGACTATTCTTGATTAACTTCAAAGTAAAAGTTCCTCTATTTCCTGAATTTGTTACCTCATAAGACACCCTGTCTTTCAAATCTATTTGGAATTGATAAGTATTTCCCTTATCCATTACCTTGATGCTGTTCAACAATCTGTCATCTGATTTTCCTGTCGTATCCGCAGGTACTCCGTTCAAAGAAGACTTGTCTACAGAAAATATAATTTGACTTCCCGATTTGCTTACTGAAATGTTTTTAGATTTTTTCAAAGGAAGGTTAAACACAGCACTGCTTTTATCTTTTTCATAAGAATATATTGAAGAAGTCACATCTTTTTCCTTATATTGAACCAAAATCTCTCGATTCTTTTTGTTCACAGTAACTTGATTCATGTCAACAGATGGATTTATTACAACTTCTACTCGATTTACCTTTCCGGTAGAATCATACTCTACATTGACATTATCGATTAAATTAGTCTTTCTATGTTGCATATTCACAGGTTTCAATGAATCAAAAGAAACTGAAATCCGATTTCCTGTTACCGATACATCATAGTTTACAGTATCACCCATTTGGATGGATAACGATTCTGTATTGTTATCTTGATTTTGAACCAAGGTCACTGTTTGTTGTTTATCTTGAATCGGTGTGACAGGTTTTGATGGATTTGTCGGTGTCGGTTGTGGACTTGGGGTTGGTTGTGGAGTCGGTATTGGTTGTGGAGTCGGTATTGGTTGTGGTTCACTTGGAATCACAACACTTCCTCTCCCATCCTCCACATCTCCTTCAAACAAGTTGGAATTTGTATCGTCTGAAGCAGATGTCAAATATAATATTTTATTTTTACTGTCATACTTATAATCTAACTCAAATTCTTTAATTGCAAAGCTAAGTGGAATCAAAGAACGATTATTTACAATTTGAACTTTTGTTCCTTTATCAAAGGATACCTTCTTATTATTTTTATAATAAAAAGTATTTCCTTTTTTCATTCGAATCGTTACATTGTTCCTTGAAATCCGTATCTCTTCCGCTTTTTTATCCCACTTTACATTGGCATTGACTAACCCTTTTAAATCTTGTACTGCAACATACACACGATTGTTGATATTCAGTGGAGAAATCTCTTCACTAAAAAATTCACTGCCATCCAAAAACACCCTGTTTTTCGGTAAGTTAGCACTTTTTCCATTCAATGTATATTTATCTGCAAATACAGTAGTATTACATGTACTTATACATAGAAACGATACTGTCAGCATCAAAATACAAGTTTTTTTAAGTTTCATCGCTATACTTTTCTCCTTATTTAAATTTTCAATCAAATCATTTTATGACGATCTTATTGTTTTCTAATCTACTTTTTCTTTTCATCCATAGAATATCAGCCTGTTTCATATTATTCAACCAATCTCATCATATTGTAATTTTTTTGTAATTGAGATTACAAAATAACTACATTCTTCCTACAATAAGCAGTATTTACAATATTTCTATGACAATATTGATTTATACCGTATTCATTCCAATTCGATAACACCATCAGTACTGAAACAAAATAACTGTCGACATTCTGATAGAAATTTTTCTGTAATATAACTTTCTATTTTTATTACTCTTTTTTAAATTTTTCTATACCCAACATAGAATAAATTATTCCTTATCATCATAACAAAATAACAGGATAATACATAACAATCAACTTCTGTTGTTATCGGTTTAGTTGGCATCAACACAATAAAAAATGAGCATAATTTCTCGTTATGCTCATGTTATCTATATAGTTACTTCCTATCAACTTGTATTGAGATTTAAATTTGTTCAAATGCCTCATAAAAATCAAGAATAATATCTTTGCTATCTTCCAAACCTACTGCAATGCGTACCATATTGTCCGATAAACCGAATTCTTCCAAACTTTCTTTATCATAATCACGGTGTGTCATGCTGGCAGGATGTTCCACCAAAGTCTCAGCATCTCCAAGACTCACTGCCAATTTGCACATTTTAAATTTTGTCAAAAGTTCTTTTGCTTTTTCTGCTCCACCTTTTACTGTAAAGCTAATAATGGCTCCATATCCCATCATTTGTTCATTTGCTGTTTCATATCCTTCATGATCACTCAATCCCGGATACCAAACATGCTCCACTTTTTCATGGTCTTGTAAATAAGTTGCCAATAACATCGCATTTTCAGCATGTTTTTCCATCCTAATTCCCAATGTTTTCATACCTCTTAACAATAACCAGCTATTGAAAGGAGATAGTGGGCTTCCAAGCTCACACATAAAACCATAACGCAACTTGTTAATATATTCCTGATCCTTGGACACGGCAACACCTGCAACCACATCTCCATGTCCGCTTAAAAACTTTGTTGCTGAATGAACAACAACCTTTGCTCCTAACAACAACGGTTTTTGCCAGTATGGTGTTGCAAATGTATTGTCAACTACAACAGGAATTTCCTTTTTGTTTGCAAGATTACAAACTTCTCGAATATTCGTGATATATAGACTGGGATTGGATGGCGTCTCCAAGTAAATCAACTTTGTCTTATCTGTAATTGCATCCTCTACCTGTTTCAAATCTCTTGTATCAACAAAAGAAACTGTTATCCCATAACGAGATAAAAAATGTTTCATAAATCCATAGCAAGAACCGTACAGAAATTTTCCTGCAACCACATGATCGCCTTGCTTTACAAAAGAAAGCACAGTGGCGGAAATTGCTCCCATTCCGGAAGAAAAGGCAACTGCATCCACTCCACCTTCTAATACTGCAACTTTTTTCTCAAATAATTCTGTAGATGGATTTCTTCCCCTAGTATATACAAATCCTTCTCTTTCTCCTCTAAAGATTTCATCCGCTTCCTCTACGGATTGAAATGAAAAAGAGGATGTCATGAAGATAGGCGGATTTAGGGAATTATATGGATTCTCATCTACATATCCCTCATGGATAGACTTTGTTTGAAATCCTTTTATCTTTTTAAAATCTTGAAAGTTACTCACATTTACTCCTCCTAAGATTTTCTTATCTTATCTCTAAAATTTACTCCTCCACGCTGCAAATGAAACAACTTTTTGTTTCCGGACTTCGGTGATTTTCTCTGTTCCGGTTTTGAAGTAGGAATCAAAATATCTACACAAGCACCATGTGGTGAAATATTATATCCGGAAACAGTTCCTTTTAACTGTTTTACAGTCGATTTTACAATCGCAAGTCCCAAACCGGTATTTCCTTTTTCACCTTTATAGAAACGGTCAAAAATCAAATCTATCTCTTTGGTATCAAAACCCTGACCGTCATCTATCACTTTGATACGCATAAAATCTTCCTCTTGTTGTCCTTGCACCTCAACCTTACTCTTGGCATAACGAAGTGCATTCGATACCAAATTGTTGATAATACGGAACATATATTCCTCATCCAATCTGTGAATGAGATTTTCCTCTACCGAATTCAATAACTCAATATGCTTTTCCTCTGCAACAAATTTGAATTTATACAATACTTCGTTCACAAAATCATGAACTTCTATATTTTGTACTCTGTTCTTGTCTGTGTTTTCTCCCGGATTATCCAATTTTGTCATGTAGACAATACTATTTACCGTATTAGTTAACTTATTTGTTTCGTCAATAATAATATTCAGCGAATCATCTACATCTTCCTCCGAAATGACATGATCTCGAATTGCCTCTGCATATCCTTGAATCGACATCAACGGTGTCTTTAATTCATGAGAAGTATTTTGAAAAAATTCCTTCTGTTTTTTATCATATTTTATCATTCTGTTTGCCATCTTTTGGAAAGAAATATTTAAATCACTGATTTCATCCTTTGTATTGATTTCTTCCCATTCATTTTCTCCATCAATAGAAAATGACTGTATATTCTTTTTCAAAAGGTTGATTGGTCGTATCAAAGCTCTTTCAAAGAAAAATGCCAACAGAATTGCACTAAAGAGAGAAATCGCAAGCCCAGCCATAGATGCGCGATTTATCAACGAATTGATAATTCCCAATTCTTCTTTTTCACCGATGACAAGAAGATAACCAATCACAGTCTTGTTATCTTCTGCTAAAATCGTTCTCTCCAACATAAAATACTTTTTCTTCGGATCATTCGCATTGAAGAAAGCCTCTCCTTCTTCCAAATTCCAAGATTCAAACACAACTTCCTTTTGTTTGTTTTGCACAATAAAATTTGCATTTGGATACTGTCTGGAATAAAACACCTTATTGGGAAAAATATCTGACAAATTTGCTGTCTTTCCATGTTGTTCACGATAAAGCGATAAACTGTCCTGAATCTGACTTAATATATGATCTCCTGCAATATTCAAATCTGATACAATCTTAGCATTCAAATTATTGGAAAAATTCATTTTGGTAATTCCCATAGAAATTCCTACGGTAAACAACACAATAACGAGATAACTAAATACAATCTTTTTTCCAATTTTACTCATCTTCCTGCACCTTGTATCCATAGCCCCAAACAGTTTGTATTTTTACCTTAGAATCTATGTCTTTTAATTTTTTTCTCAATCTTTTAATGGTATCATCTACATTTCTGTCATATCCGTCATATTCATAACCCCAAATATTTTGGATGATTTTATCTCTCGACAAAGGATATCCTTTATTTTCCACCAAATACTTCAGTACCTCATACTCTTTCGTAGTAAGTGCCACTTCTACTTCTCCAACTTTAACAATACGTTGTTCGATATAAATTTTCAAATCTTCTACAGAAAGGATGTTGTCCTCTTTCTTCTGAACTATGGTATTGGTTCTTCTCAAAATATTTTTGATACGAACAACAAGCTCTCTCACGCTGAATGGTTTTGCCAAATAATCATCGGCACCCAATTCCAACCCCAAAATTCTATCCAATTCTTCACTTCTTGCAGAAACAAAGATAATCGGTACTTCACTTGTCGCCCTTACTTTTTTACACAAATCCAAGCCGTTCATACCACGCATCATAATATCCAAAACAAGTAAGTCCACTTCATTATTTTGCAAAAATTCATACGCTTTATCCGCATTGTCAAAATCAGTTACTTCATATCCTTCTTTTTTTAAATACATTACAATTAAATCTCGAATTCGTTTTTCATCATCTACAATCAAAATATGTTTCATTGACTCTTCACCTATCCTTTTTCATTGTTTTCTATCATTTCTACTAATCATTGTTTCCTATAATCGTTTTCTATATAGTACCCTCAAAAAATACACATATCTTATTTTTTATTTGTAATTTCTGTGGAAATTTTTTCCACACATTTCAAATGTCTCTAACTTTTCAAAAAGCTTTTTCGATGAATCGGAGTCACGCCATAAGTCCTCAAAGCATCGTAGTGATGACTTGTCCCATATCCCTTATTGTTTAAAAAATCAAATTCCGGATAGATTCTATCATATTCTCTCATAATTCGATCACGATACACCTTTGCCAAAATACTGGCACAAGCTATACTGTAACAAATACTGTCCCCATGGATTACTGTTTCTTGGCGAATGAAACAATTTGAAATTTCTTGATTTCCATCTACCAAAACAAGCTCCGGCACTTGTTTCATTTCCTTCATCGCTCTTTTCATCGCCAAAAAAGTAGCTTGCAAAATATTATATTGATCAATTTCTTCACTGCTCGCAATTCCGATTCCAAAAGAAATACTATCCTGAATAACCTTATCGTACAGTTCTTCTCTCACCGTTTCTTTTATTTTTTTGGAATCATTCATTCCAAGAATCAATGAGTCCGGTTTCATAATGACACAAGCCGCAACCACCGGTCCGGCCAAAGGCCCCCTACCAGCCTCATCAACTCCACCTACCAAAAGAATTCCTTTGCTGTTCCAATCCTGTTCCTTGACCTTCATTTGGAGAATCCTATGCCTTTCTTCTTCTGCTTTCAGTCGATTCTTTTGTAATGAAATCCCAATCTTTTGAACTCCAATCCTATCATCCATCAGCAAAGTTTGCTCTAACTCCAAATTTTTTTCTTCTTTCCTCATTTGTGAAATCTTTTGTTTTATTTCTGATATACTTTGACCTTCAAACACAAACATCCCTCCAAATGAAACGACTATTCTTGCTCCTGTGGTGTTTCCAATGTAATACGTCCTAACTTTCCTTCCCGAAAATCATTCAAAATTGCCTGTGCTGTCCTCAAATAGTCAATTTCCTGTCCACGAAGTACGAATCCTCTTTTTTTTGCAATTTGATCCATAATTTCAAGTGTTTCCATCGCACCATCTATTGTTATACCATATCTTTCTTCCAAGAATTTCCCATATCTTCCTCGAAGTTCATTGAGTAAAGCAAATGCAATCTCTTCTAAATCAAGCACCTCATCACGAATTGCTCCGGTAAAGGCAAGCATCAGTGCTACTCTCTGATCTTCAAACTTCGGCCAAAGGATTCCCGGTGTATCCAACATTTCAAGATTTCCTTTCAATTTTACCCATTGTTTTCCTTTTGTGACACCTGCTCTATCACCTGTCTGTGTTGATTTTCGTTTGGATAATCGATTGATTAATGTTGACTTTCCTGAATTTGGAACTCCTGCTATCATAATTCGAATCGCTCTGTCCTTCAATCCACGATTTTGTAATCTCTCCAACTTTGGCGCAAAAGATTCTTTAATTTCCTGTAACAGTTCCTTTGTACCGTCTCCTGTCGTTCCATTATAAGAAATGACAGAGTGATGCTGTTTTTGATAGTAATCAATCCACTTTTTTGTCTCTCTATCATCAGATAAATCTTCTTTATTCAACAAAATTACAATCGGTTTGCTTCCGGCAATTTTTTCGATATCCGGATTTTTACTACTTTTGGGAATACGGCTGTCCACAACCTCGACAACCACATCAACAATTGACATATTTTTTTCAATCAATTCCCTTGTCTTTTTCATGTGACCGGGATACCAATTGATATGCATTTCTTCCATCGTATTTTCCTCTCTTATCCTACTTTTTTATTCCATTATAACATAGATTCTTATGCTCTATCTTTTTATTTTACAACAAAAAAATCGGATGCTAAGCAATTCATCCTTACTTAACATCCGTCTTTTCAATCGGTTTGAAAACCCTATTTTTGTTTTAACAAATCTCTGATTTCAGCCAATAATAATTCTTCTTTTGTTGGTTCAGCCGGTGCAGGTTCAACCGCTTCTTCCACTTCTTTTTTCTTCGTAGCATTGATTCCCTTAATTAACATGAAGATACAAAATGCGATAATCACGAAATTGAAAATTTGTTGGATGAAGTTTCCGTAAGCAACATCGACTCCCCTAATATTAAACACTAAGGATGTAAAATCGACTCCACCAATAAAAGCTCCGATTATAGGCATAATCATATCATCTACTAAGGAAGTTACAATTTTTCCAAAAGCTCCCCCTATGATAACCCCAACTGCCATATCAACCACATTGCCTCTTACAGCAAATTCTTTAAATTCTTTCATTAATCCCATCTAAAAAACATCCTTTCTCTTTCAATATTTATATTTTCTTACATTTATACCACATAACCTATCAAATAAATCATTATTTTTATAGAAAAATAATGATTTTCTTATCGTATAAATCTTTCATTAATTTCAATCATCTCATAAAAAAGCAGCAAATATCAACATATCATATGTCTTCCAACTTCAACATTGGTATTTGCTGCTTTTTACCATTTTTTTATAAGAATTTGTCTAATTGCTCAATCGCTTATGATTGATTGCATTTCATGTTTTCAAACAGTTAGAATGAACTGTTCTTTCTTAAAAACCTCTTTTCCTATTGTGGTAACGATGCAGGAAAATCAAACGATTTTAAATTCAGTCTTTCCCACTTTTCTGCTTTACCATCTTCTAATCTCACATAATCATGCCCATTCATGGCCTCTACAATCGCTCCATATCCCCAATGTGTTTCCGCAATGTCTGTCATAGTTGCCAATTTTTCTTTATTTGTTTTTGCAAATTCTATATCGGCATATCTGTTTAAGATTCTGTTGGTTGAAGATACCACTTCCACCCTTGTAATATTTTGGTTCGGTTTGAAAGTTCCGTCCGGATATCCACTTACCCAACCTTTTTTTCCGGCTTGTGCAATTACCTTGCTTGCCCAATGATTCTCGCTTACATCTGTAAATGTACTGTTTCCTTCATCAGAAAGCTTGTCAAATCTTGCAGAAATTGCAGCAAATTCTGCTCTTGTGATTGGTTCATTCGGTCTGAATGTTCCATCAGGATAACCCTTTATGATATTTTGTTCACTCATGTAGTCTACTGCATAAGAAAACCAGTTAGTTTCTTGCACATCACGATATCTATTTTCCATAAATGGTGTTCCATTAGGTCTGTCTTTTAATAATCTCGCAAACATCATTGTTACTTCTGCTCGTGTCATTTGGGAATCTGCTCTGAATGTTCCGTCCGGATAACCTACCATATATGAATAGTGGTCTACTTTATTTAGTTTTCCGGTTGTATTATCTTGTTTTGACTCATTCGATGTCAGTGGCACTTGTGGTGGTTGTTGTGGTGACACTTCCGGAGTTTCTTCCTCTTCTGAACTTCCCGATGAAGAAGGAGCTTTTTTCCAAACATCATATACTACGGTATCACCGGTTAAAATTGTTTCCAATGGTTTAAACTCTTTTTCATTCCCATTTTCATCTTTATAAAACCATCCAATGAAAGTATCTCCGGCTCTACTGCTCGTTGGAACTCCCTCAGGTACAATGTCTTGATTATATACTTTGTTTGCCATGTTTAACGGATAACCGCTGATAGTGAATGTCACTTTATCATCTTTTGTTCCATCAGCAAAGGATGCCGCACGATACTTTAACTGATAGGTTACCTTATGAAATGGTACCCATGCGTATTTTTCTACTGTCGTTGTTCCCGGAATAGTTCGTTCTAAAACAGTATAGCTATAACTATGTCCATTTGATGCGATCGCAGGAAGAACTGTTATAGTGGAATCAGTAAGTCTAAACATCTTCAACGGATCATTTGCATTTGGAGAATCTGAAACAATACTGTTAAAACTGTCATCTGTATCTACTAATCTTACATAAGTATCCAAATCCGCAATCTGAACATCTCCACTAATTACTTGTATCTTACTGTCATCTGTAGAAGTGATAAGTTCTGCACGTACAACAGGAGAACCTTTGATTAAAACATTACTGTTGTTCCGTGCATCTAAATATCCTTGAATCGTTACATTTGAATTTCCCGAAATAAGCAATGATCCTCTGTCTTCAAGAACTATTTTATCATCCCATTGTACTCCGCCGACATTTACTGTCGCACTATCCGTAATTTCTACTTTCGAATCAATATACACCACAATACTTCTTGTTTTGAGTTTTGCAGAATCTTTCACTTTCAATGATGCATGATCCCACATCGTAATATGATCTCCCATTACCAACTGTGCAGTATCTGAAATTGTAATTTCAGAATTCTCTTTAGGAATAATCCAACCTCTCGGTATTGTCAATGTAGCTCCATCTCTTACTTGTAATTTGGAGCCTCTTAACAGTTCAAATAGAATGGAGTTTCCATAACTCATCTGAATTGTTGTATCATGCGCTACATCTAACGTAACATCTTTATTGATTTCATTAAATCCTGGACTTGTCACGTTCCCACTCAAATGAATTACATCACCATCAGACGCTGCATCAATTGCATCTTTCACATCACCGTACGTAACTGAGGTGTCATTATTAATCCAAGCGCTATTGGTAGGCAATGGATCTGCATGTGCTATATCTAATTGTGGTACAAACTGAATCAACATTACAAGCGCCAACAACAGACTTCCTGTTTTGATTCCTCTTTTCTTTGTAAATTCACTTCCAATATTTGCTTTTTTCATATACTCACTACCCTTCTTAAAATATTTTTCTTACTGATCGATATATTTCTTCCTGTATATCTCACATTTTTCATTGCTACGCAGATGAAAGATACATCTACTATCAAAACTTTTTTACTCGTTTTTTTCAAAAAACGGTAAAGTTCATGTTCCATAAGACAGACTCCATTTTTTGTATGTTTGCAGAAACTATATTAGAATTTTGCTTAAATGTCACTCCTTTCACATACAGACGTGATGTTATATACCATAAAAACATTCTCTATAAACACATTATTTTAAAAATGTAATTGAATTGAAATGTGATTATATCAATACTTTTAATCATTTTATTTCTTGAATGATTCTTTCTGTCGGATTTTTTTCGCTTTCCAAATGACTGTTAACTATCTCTTTTTATTCCAATTTCAAAAAAATATTTTTATCCACCTCTGACTTTTTAAACATAGAACTTAGATTATTTCTGTTGAACTCACATAAAAGTATTCTTTATTTTAAATTTGTAATTGAATTGAAATCTGATTATATCAATACTTTTAATCATTTTATTTCATGATTGATTCTTTCTGTTGGATTTTTTTCGCTTTCCAAATGACTGTTAACCATCTCTTTTTATTCCAATTTCAAAAAAATATTTTTATCCACCTCTGACTTATTAAACATAAAACTTAGATTTTTTCTGTTAAACTCTAAAAAAACTACTCTATCAAAATACTTTTTTCGAAAGTTATGTAGAAACAAAAACTAATATGTGACTGATAAAACAGATAATTTATCCGTATTTTTTAAATATTCAACCGATATCGTAACGAAAATTTCATTTCAAACAGACAATCCAACTTTTTTTATAGTAAAAAGAGAACTGTAGGAACAAAAAAATCTACCGATTATAAAATCGGTAGATTTTTTATACTCATTCAATATAAGATATTCTTCTGTCAATCTAAACTGCTGCACGTTTTTTCGCCAATGATTTTTGGAATAGAATTAAAGAAAAAATCAATACACTTCCGATGATGTCTGTTTTGATGGAAGGATTGATTAACATCAAACCACCCGTAACAAACAGAATACGAATAATCGGATTTGTCTTTGTTTGTACCCATCCGGACACTCCTCCGGCGATTCCATACATTCCTATCAAGGAAGTTGCAATAATACGCACTACTTCTATTGCAGTGGTATCTACCAAAATCAGTGCCGGATTCATCACAAAGATATACGGAATCAGGAATGCTGCAATAGCCAGTTTGGTAGCCTGCACTCCTGTGTCAAACGGATTTCCTTTTGCAATCGCAGAACCCGCATAAGCTGCCAAAGCAACCGGTGGGGTAATATCTGCCAAGATTCCAAAGTAAAATGCAAATAAATGAGCAGATAAAATAGGTACTCCCAATTGCATAACAACAGGTGCTGCAATCGTAGATGTAATCAAATAATTCGCTGTTGTGGGTACCCCCATACCCAAAATTAAGGAAGTAACCATTGTGAAGAACAATGTCAAATACATATTTCCACCAGCGGCAGTAAGAAGTCCTCCACCAAGTTTTAATCCCAAACCGGTCAGAGTAACAATTCCTACAATGATACTGGCAACGGCACAAGCACAAGCAACACCGATAATATTTCTTGCACCATTCACGAATGCCTCTCCCAATGCTGAAATTGGAACACGAGTACTTTTTCTTAAATACGGTACAATCATACAAGCAACAATTCCTCTACTTGCAGCATAGATTGGAGAATAGTCCATTCCCAACAATACTATAATAACAATCAAAGGAATGATTAAGTGTCCACGTTCTTTTAATATCGGCTTTATTTTCGGCAACTCTTCTTTTGGAATTCCGACTAAACCGATTTTTTTCGCTTCAAAATCAATCATCATCCAAATTCCCGTGAAATAAAGAATCGCAGGAATAATTGCCGCTTTTGCAATTACAATATAAGGTTCTCCAACTGCATCTGCAATCAAGAAGGCTGCTGCTCCCATAATCGGCGGCATGATTTGTCCTCCTGTAGATGCAGCCGCTTCTACAGCTGCAGCAAATTCCGCTCTGTATCCCAATGATTTCATCAGTGGAATGGTAAATGACCCCGTCGATACGGTATTTGAAACCGAAGAACCGGAAATAGTTCCTTGTAGTGCCGATGTCAATACTGCTACTTTTGCCGGTCCGCCAGCTGCATGTCCAGCAATCGCATTTGCCAAATCAATAAAGAATGCTCCGATTCCAGTCTTCTCCAAGAATGCTCCAAACAAAATAAATAAGAAAATATAAGTTGCACAAGTTCCAAGCGGCAAACCGATAATTCCTTCTGTCGTATAGAACAAGTGACTTGCAATACGTGGTAATGCATATCCCCTATGGTGCAAAAATCCCGGCATGGACTTGCCGAAAAATGCATAGATAATAAATACCGTTGCGATAACAACAATTGGAAGTCCTACTACTCTACGACAAGCTTCCATTACCAAAACAATTCCAATTGCCCCCACAATAATGTCTGTTGTATTGTATGCTCCGGAACGGTTGATCAAAGCATTGTAATTAACTAAATAGTACATTACAATACCAAAGAAAGCTCCTGCGAAAATATAGTCCAAAATAAATATCTTATCTCTTTTTCCTTTTTTAGTAGCGGGATACAATAAATAGGATAAACAAATAACAAACCCCAAATGTATCATACGCTGTAATTGCGCAGGGAATGTTCCTGTCACTGCAGTATAAATTTGAAAACTCGTAAAACAAATTAAAATTCCCACAATAAACTTGTCCCAAAAACCTGTTAACCTACGGTATGCAGATTCTTTATCCAATAGCATCATCAGTTCCTCTTGACTGATTTCGTCGGAAATTTTCTGTTCAGTCAGATTTTTAGTTTCATCTTGCTTATTTTCCAACAAACCTCACTTCCTTTCTAACTTTATATTTTTATATTTCATGATATTCAAAAAATTCTTCTCAAATCATTCCCTAATAGAAAGAAGTACATAATCTTTGAAACAAACTGGTTCTTTGCAAAGATATAATACTTGTCTTATAAGGATTTTTTTTAAATAAAAAAATTTCATTCTCACTGATACTCAATTTATGGTTTGCAATTCCGGCTGCCGCATAAGACACTTGATGTAGTTCTTTTTTAGGAAAATCAAGTCTCAAAAAATCTCCTTCTTCCGTCATTTGCACTCCTTCTACAACCGAATCCATCATGCCTGCACCATAACTTTGAAACCATCCCGTTTTCAGGTAAAATGTTTTCTGTTCCAAATCCATTTCGTACCGTTCCATAATCATTCCCTTATTGACAGAATGACGAAAACTTACTTCAAAATAAGAAGCATTTTCCACAGGAAGAATGGAAACATCCCTTCCACTTTTATCCTGAACAACCAAGCTTAACTTGCTTGGAACAAACAAAATAAGGGCTATAGTGAACAGAAGGAGAAGAATTCCTCTTCTCCTTACTGAACAACCTTTCATACTTATTTTACTCCCTTTTCATCAAAATATTTTTGTGCTCCCGGATGTAATGGAACAGTTACTCCCAATACCGCATCTTCCAATTTAAATTCTTTTGCTTTTGCATAAGATTCTCCAAGAGGAACTAAGTTTTCATAGATAGCTTGTGTAAATTTATAAACTTCTTCTTCTGTTAAATCATCTCTACATACAATCAAAGCTCTTACGCCCAATGTGTTAATATCATTTTCTGTTTTATAAACGTCTTTTGGAATCACAACATCTGTGTAGAAAGGATATTTTTCTTTCAATTTAGCTGCTTCATCGCCTGTCACGTCTATCAATTTCAATGCTCTTGTTACTGCAAGTTCTGTTACTGCTGTGTTTGGAATACCTGCTGTTACAAAGAATGCATCAATTTGTCCATCTTTAAAAGCGCTACCGCTTTCTTTGAAAGATAAACGATTTACAGAAATATCATCTACTGTTAGTCCGTATGCATCCAATACTTGAAGTGCATTTTGTTCAACCCCTGAACCTGCATCACCGATAGAAACACGTTTTCCTTTTAAGTCCGTAATCGTATTGATTCCACTATCTGCAGCTACAACTACTTGAATCACTTCAGGATAAATAGATGCTACTGTTGCAAGTCCTTCAACTTTTCCGGTTTCTTGGAATAAACCTGTTCCGTTGTATGCATAATCCAAAACGTCATTTTGAATAATCGCAAAATCTGCCTCATCTTGAGAAATTAACATTACATTTTCTTTAGATGCTCCTGTAGATTGTACTGTTGCGTTTACAGCAACCTTTTCATTTACTAAAGTTGCAATCGCTCCAGCTAGAGGATAATAAGTTCCGGATGTTCCACCTGATGCAAATACATAGTTACCATCATTTGTGTAACCTTCTGCTGCCGGTTTTGTTCCACCATCAGATGTTGTACTTCCACCACACGCTGTCATTGTGAACAACATTGCTCCCACTGTTAAAAAACATAGACCTTTTCTTACAAAATGTTTCATGTCTTTTTCCTCCTTTTTTATGTATCTCATAATAATAAATATATATGGATATATATTTATTGTCATCATAACATAACCCCTTGACGTTTTCAATAGATTCGAATGTTTTTCGCAACAAAAAAAATCCTGAACATATTAAATAAGACGTTTTCCTGAAGAAGTCGTGTATCCATCATACATTCAATAAAAAAACTATATTATTATATGATAATTGATATTATTCAATAATAATATAGTTATATAAAACAAAAAATTGTCTCAAATATCAATTCCGATACTCAAAACAATTTTTATGTCATGAACAACTTAACGTACTACACCTTTTCATTTTTGTGACAAAAACCTAAAATCAGATTACAAATCAGCAGTGCAAGGATACATGAAAGACCTATATTAAATATCTGCATACCTAAAAGAACAGGAAAAATAACGGAAACAATATCTATGACTGTCAATATCATAAAACAATCAGACTTTCTTTTTGTTGGAGGTATAAAAAACTTTGATATGGAAAGAAACAATAATCCCATTGTTACTATAAAAACAATTAACGGAAAATATACTCCATATCCCAATGTTGTAGTTGATAGAAAATTGTATTCTTGAATAACCACTTCTCCTGTTCCTGTGCGGAAAGGTAACCAAACATAATTTTTAAAGATACTTAACAGCAATATCAATACTAATAAAATGGTTGAAAGAAAAGATTTACTTAATAATTTTTTCAACACCATCACACATCCCCTTTCAATTCACTAATTACGATGAAAAAGGTTACATATCCCAACTAATTCACTATCAAAGTTTAGTCTGTTACCATATTTCTAATCACAACAAATATGATGGTACATGACTGAAAATAGTAAAATTTATCGTTTTTACATAAATACAATCAAGGTACATCATATGAATACGAAACACATTTGTTCCAATACCTAAAATAAAAAATACTCTCTGCACATATTTCCGTATGTTCTTCACTCTTTAAGAACAAGTTTTGTTCCTACACCTCTTTACTTGTTCGGATTTGGGCGATACCCTTCCATCAACTTATCATTTTCCATAATAAACGGAATGGAAGTCGGTTGTCCTACTTCTACATCATATTTTTCCATCAAGTAATCACTTAACTCTGTCCTGTTTTGAAACACATTCATACGATAAGGTTCTTGAAATGCAACTTTTTCAATAAAGTAAAGTCCTCCATCTTCCTTTGGAACCAAAACTCCGACATGGCCGACAAACAGTCTGCTGTCATCTTCCGTTAATTGAGTATGAAACACAACGGAAATCATACTGATTTTATTCGGATCGGATATAAATTTTACGCCTCTATCCTTCCATGCTTGTTGTATCTCATTCACATGAGTTGGCACATCTTTTGTTTTTTCCGCATTGACAACTCCTGCAAATACAGCTTGAAATGTATTATAATCTTTTTCTTCCAAAACACGACCGTCTTTTTGTAATACATTCAAATCAAATATAATCTCATCTGTATCTAAGTCTTTTACGGGATTTGCTTCAATAAAATCGCCCATCAAAGAGCATGCTGTAATTCTACAATTGTATCCTTGAAAGTCTTTATTTTTTCTATCCCACTGTTCCTGCATTTCGTAAGGATCATATTTTGTTTCTGTCGGTTTTCCTGTTTCAAACCCATTGGTCAAAAATTTTCTGTCTACACTCTGTTGAAAAAAATTCACTTCATTCAAAAATCTTTGTCGTCTACTCTCGGATACTCCGGCTTGAGCAAGTACTTTTTGAGCGATAATTTGTGTTTCCGGTTCTGCCAAATTGGTATAGGTTACCTCCTCCAACGGAGGTACCTCGCTTTGTTTCATGCAATGTTGATATGAGATTGCTATACCACATACAATCAATACACCTGCTATCAATAATCCTGTTTTCTTTTTCATAACTGCTTGAAGAAAGAACTCTTATCTTCTTCCTTCAACCTCCTTTCAAATTCTGTGACTTATTCTATAGTTTGTTTTATCTACCTTAAAGGGAATCTTCATTCGTTCTGAGGTATAAAGGCAAAAAACCTCCTACATCTACTAATTTGCCTTCAGTCATCGACAACAGACTGACTCCTCTTTGTTCTGCAAAATTTTTCATCTTCCGATAATCCGGATGTTTGCTGATGTCCCCGGTAAAATAAATTTCTTTTCCTCGTGTAAGGGATGTTCCTCCCAGCAAACCATATTCCATTCCCCACAAAAAGATATCTTTCCATACCGATACCAAACATACATTTAATTTGTCTTTACATGCACGATAAATACCGATGTCCGATGTAATAATACTTTTTTCATCTACTACAACGATACTGCATTTGGCATATCCTTGTTTCACTACAATTGATTCTATTTTAAATTTTGTAAATTGTTCTCTTATGACTGAGTCAATATATTTGCTATGAATCGCTGTTTGTCCAAATAACGCAACATTATACCAAACATCATAAGGGTATTCTCTTTCCAAGCAACTCTCTCCTAAAACAACGTCGAATTCTCTTAACTCAAAATAATGTCGCTTATAGGCTTCTCGTTCGATAACTGTGGTAAAAAAAACAGGACATCCGATAATATCAGAATGTCCTGAAATTCCCTCATATAATCTTGAGTCTAGTGATATCGGATGCAAACGAATCCCCTTAACTGATAGAAATGCAACAGCTTTTGAATCTGAAAAAAATCGTTCATCTACAAAATAATCTCTATGCATTGCTCTTGTTAGGTAACTCAACTTGTTCTTCCTTTTGATCTATTGTAATTTGCTTCAAAATTCCATTAATGAATTTGTAAGAATCTTCTCCGGAATATTTTTTTGAAAGAGAAACTGCTTCGTTAATCGCAACAGCTACAGGAATATCATTATAATACAACATCTCTGTAACTGCTAATTTCAGAACAGTCAAATCAAGCTTTATCATTCTGGAGACATCCCATCTTTTTGAAGATTTCTGAATGTTTTCCATGATATCTTCTCTATGGGAAAAGTATAATGTCAAAACATCCTTCACATACCCCTCAAGCACACCTTCTCTCATCAAATAAGGTTGCAAGAACTCTATCTCTTCTTCTTTTTTGATGCTCATCTCATATAATAATTTGAACGCTTTTTCTCTTTCTGTTTTTCTGCTCATTGCAAATACCTTTCTGTTTCTTTTATTTTTTTTCTTCTTCCGGTTCTGTTACACCTTGAACATGAACATTCACCGTCATCACTTTGAACTCTGTCATGGATTCAATGGCTTTCTTAACATTTTCTTGTACTTTTTCTGCAACTTCTTGAATAATGCTACCATACACAACACTCAAGTAAACATCAATTTCTACAGTATCTTCTTCTAATTGAACTTTTACCCCTTTTGAAAAATTCTTCTTTCCTAAGATTTCTGTCAAATTTGCCGCCATAGAGCCTGACATTTTAGAAACGCCTTCTATTTCGCTCGCTGCAAGTGATGCAATTGTTGCAATCACATCATCTGAAATTTTCACTCCACCCATTGATACTACTTCTTCTACGCTCATTATTTTTTCCTCCTGTCCTCTTATTTTATGGAACATTAGATAACACAATATATTATAACAAAAATTTGTTTAAATGCCTATATCGAATTGAGATATCCTCCATTCTCCTCTTACGATATGGTCTCTTTAATGTGAGCAATCAATCCGGATTGATGATACTCGGCTGCTCTTAGGATAGCATTGGAAAATGCTTTTGCATTGGAAGAACCATGTGCTTTCACAACTATACCATCCACTCCAAGCAAAACAGCTCCTCCTACTTCTTCATAATTCAACCTGTCCTTCATTCCTTTCAAGCTGTCTTTCATCAACAGTGCACCCATTTTCGCCTTAGTGCTGGAATAAACAACTTCTTTCATCATAGCAAATATCGTCTCAGCTAATCCTTCTGTCAGTTTCAAAATAATATTTCCGGTAAATCCGTCACATACTACAACATCTACAATACCCTTTGGAATATCTCTTGCTTCTACATTCCCATAGAAAGAAATTTCCGGTGTTTCTTTGAGAAGAGGATGTGCTTTTTTTAACAATTCGCTTCCCTTTGTTTCCTCTGTTCCGATATTGATTAACCCAACTTTGACATCTTCTTTTTTGAATGCGATTTTTGCAAAAATACTTCCCATCTTTGCAAACTCAACCAAATGTTCCGGTGAAATATCTACATTTGCACCAATGTCCAAAATGACCGTAGGATTAAGAGAGGGATAAATTGCAGTAATCGCAGGACGGGATACACCTTCAATTCTACCTACAATAAAAATTCCTCCGGCAAGTACTGCTCCCGTATTTCCCGCGGTAACAACACCATCCAATTTTCCTTCTTTCAAAAGATTCATCATAACTACCAAAGAGGAATCTTTCTTTCTGCGAATGGCTTTCACAGGTTGGTCCTCTCCCTCAATTACTTCGGTAGTATGCACTACATCAATGTGGCTTCTGTCCGCCTTTTCTTCCTCCAAGATTCGATTTATTTCTCCCTCATCGCCAACCAATGTAAGACAAAGTTCTTTGTTTAATTGGGAAGCAAGGACTGCTCCTTTTACAATTTCTTTTGGGGCATTGTCTCCGCCCATCGCATCAATTCCAATTCGTATCATGTTTTAACCCTCTTTCTTTCTGATTATCCACATCCAATAGAGAACGACATATCTATTATTTCATCTACTTTTACACTACAAAATCCTGCTCTTTTGTTTTCTGATAACACTATCTAAACTGTTTCCAGTAAAGAAAATATCCGACGATTAACTGTATCAATAAAATGAAAGGCACCCCTAAGGTAAATTTCAAATGTCTTGTCTTATGAGAAAACACCTTCATTCCAAGTATGAAACCAATACTTCCACCCATGATGCAGGAAAGTAACAAATTGTTCTCAGAAATGCGCCACTTGTGCATTTTCGCACTCCATTTATCAATCCCACACAATACAAACGAGATTAGATTCATGCCTAAGAGATACTCAAACATGAGATTCATATTTTCCAATTTTATGCTCCTGTTCTAGCTATATTTTACTTAATGTTTTTTCCAAAAATCTACATTGATGATTTTAGAAGGATCTGATTTTTTGTCAGTATCTTCTTTCATTGCATTTCCTTTCAACATCCATTTTTCGGTCATTTCACTTATTTTAGAAAGAGATGTTATCAGTTTATCATATTCTGTTCCTTCCGGCATCTGATACATAGATTCCAAGTACACCGACACTGTATTCGGCTGAAATTCCAACTTTGAAAATACATAAATCATATGCTTTACCGAATCTATTTCTACTTCCTCTATTTTGTTACAACTACTAAGCGCCTCAAATGCACGATTCAAATGGATACTTTCTTCATAATATTGCAATTCTCCCTTTTTTTCAAGTTCTGAAAAATCCAATTCTTTGTATTCAACCTGTTGTTCTTGTTGAATTCGGTAGAATTGTTCTGCAAATCCGACAGTTCCATGATAAATAAATTGAGTAGATACATTGATTCCGTTGTAATAGCTCTTCATCAAAAACATATTCCCAAAATAACGTTTCACCAATTCTTCAAAATACTTCAAAAACTGTTCTTTTGATTCAAAGAAAGACTCACTCTTGAACTGTTCAAACAAAGAATCCTTTGCCATTTGAACAGGATATACTCCATATACATTTGCAATACCCATCACACAACGAATCAGTTTTGTGTTATATCCCGACAACTTTTCGATTTTTGTAAAATCGATAGAAGAGATTGCATCCTGCACTTCTTTTGGCATAACCAAGGTCTTAATTCCATTGGCATTGATTCTAAAAAACAACCCTTGTCTTTCAAAGTAATCCACCTGAATTTCTTCTATTTCTGTTAAGGGTTTTGACAAATGATATACCCCATTAGCATACATCAACTTTGAAAGCCAATTCATTTTGGAAGCGTCATAATACATCAATTCCTGTTGTAAAAAAATCGGAAAGACAGGAGTCATCTCTTGTAATAAATCAGACTTGCTCTTAGGCCTGTCACAAGAAATCATCATTTTCCTTGCCATTTCCGACAGTTCTTCATAGGACATAAATTTGTCAAGAGTATAAGGTTTATAGATGTTTTTCCATTGAAATAACTCACGATAGCTATCATACTGACTTTTCATCTTATCGGAATTTGATATACCTCCTTTCTTGAAAGACGGCATACCATCTTCTCCGATTTCCATATCACTAATCATTTTCTGTAATTCATCAGAATCAAGCACTTTTTCAATTTGAGACTTTTCTTCATCCCCTAACCTCATTCCATAAGAGCCTATCATTCCTTTGAGCTCATTTTTCATCGTATCGTCCATATTGGCAAATAGCAAGTCAATCATCTTATCCATAACTTCACTGCTATTATCCATCTCTTGTTCAATCACTTCTTCTTCCAGTCTCTGCTTTCTTTTTTGATCTAGTGAAACGATATTATCTTTATTAAAATCATTATTTTTCATCTTCATCACCCTTTTGTATCTGTAACTCCGTAATCTTATCCAACTCTCTCAACAATTTGCGACTTCTTATTCCAACCAGTTGATCCAACTCACTTCCTGCATCGTTTAACTTATGTTGCGCTTTCTCTAAAACAGCTCCGAATTTATAAAATTCCGTTTTAATAACAGAAAGGAGTTCCCAAATCTCTGATGATCTTCTCTCAATCGCAAGAGTCCGAAATCCCATTTGTAAACTGTTCAATAGCGCGGCAGTGTTAGATGGTCCTGCTACCACAACCTTGTACTCTTTTTGTAAGTCTTCCAAAAGATGAGGTCTTTTGGTAAGCTCTGCATACAATCCTTCAAGTGGTACAAACATCAAAGCAAAATCTGTAGTAAATGGAGGATAGATATATTTCGTGCAGATATCCTTTGCATTTTTGCGAAACACTCTTTCCAACTCTTTGCCTTGTTTTTCTATCAATTCCTTTTGAGAATTATCATAAGCATCCAACAAACGAAAATAGGTTTCTATGGGAAACTTTGCATCTATCGGTAAGTAGATTTCTTCTGACGGTGTTTTACCCGGCATACAGATTGCAAACTCTACGACATCTTTCGTATTCGGATTTAATTTAATATTTTTTCGATACTGTGTCGGAGACAAAATTTGTTCCAAAATTTGTTCCAGTTGCATTTCTCCCATCACTCCACGCAACTTGACATTCGTAAGCACTTTTTTTAAATCTCCTACTCCCTCTGCCAATAAATTGACTTCTCCCAATCCACGATGTACTTGTTCCAATCGTTCACTTACTAACTGAAAAGATTTGCCAAGTTTTTGTTCCAAGGTTTCATGTAATTTTTCATCAACTGTCATTCGAATTTTTTCCAAGTTTGCTTCATTCTTGACTTCAACATCATGTAACTTCTGATCTAAAGTAGTTCTGACCAACTCCAACTTCATATCCACACGATCCATCATTTGATAGACCGTTTCCTGATTGCTTTGCGAAATTTGAGATAGATATTTTTGTTGCAACTGAGATGTTTCTGTCATGGATTGATACATTTTCTTTTCTATGTTGCTTGCCACGATATTCTGATTTCTCTCTAACTGATACAGCCCTTCCTTTAACAAATCTTCCATGTCAGATTGACTCTGTTTCACTTTGTTCTTGCCGACAAATTGAACGATTGCATAGAACAAAAAAAGAACAATTACAACAACATCAAGTCCTATTCGAATATTCTCCACAATATTCTCCTCTCTATATCCTTAAAGTACCCTACTTTCGATAGACACAAAAAATATTCGCATTTCTTCATTATCCTTATCTTATGATATCTCAAAGCGTTTCGCAAACATTTTATTTGATTTTTTACAATTTTTATAAGAAGTATCCGTATAAAATCAAAGTATTATGTTTTGTCTTAAATTTCCTTATTTTTTCCCTCTATTTCCATTCATCAATGAGTTGTTTCGCACATTTCGTGTGCTCAACTGAATGGAGTCATAAAAAAAGAAGCAGCTTCCTTCCCTGCTTCTTCTGCAATGATTTGTATCTTTCATTTTCTACTGCCTTTTAGAATATTTCTTTGCATTATTTCTCAACCCTTAAAAGTGATTGCTCATGACAAAACTTCATTTCCATACCGGAAACCATCCTTATAAATATTTCTCTTTTGTATCAAATTGTTTGACACAAACGGAATAGAATGTTTCATAAAATCTTGAATCATAGCTTGAAATGATAACAAACAACAAATTATATCGTTAACGATATCAACCTATCATTTTTACAAAAAGGAATGACTCTTGTTATACTATCTTCTCTTTATTAAAATAACTGAATCGGATTCACCAAGTTTTTCAACAATCCTGCCACACTCCAAGCTGCGGTAACACTGGATTTCGGATTTTTGAAATCAGGTTTTGATGTAACCTCTACGACTGCCCTTGCGCTGTCATTTTCTATCGTGATGCGATGGGTGTTCCCTTGAGCTGTCGGATCACTCACCACACGTACGCTTACAGTATCCACACCCCCACCGGCGATACCTGTTGCTACAGCAACATTGGTATTCTTTGGAAATCCTGCAATTGCATCTCCCGCACTTCCTTCAAAGGCAATGACCCGCCTATCTGAGGGCAACTCTTTTCCTTCCAAATAAGGTGCTCCATTCAGACTCTTCGGCGCCTTTGTACTTTCAATGGTTGTAACGGCATTTCCCATCAAAGAAACTGTCGATAAAATATCAAATCCACCGACTGCGCCGGAAGTCACATGTACCTTGCAACCTGTCCTTTTGGCTGTGTCTGTTATTTCGGCAAGCAATTCTGCATCCGCCAACGCACCTACTGAAGTGATTACCACATGTTTTCCTGATTGTAACAGCGGTATCACAAGTTCCCTAACTGCTCCCACACCGGCAATTTCAACAACAATATCCACCTTGGTATTCAAAAGTTCTTCAAAGCTTTCAAATACTCTGACACTCTTGTTGTTCACCTCAATATTCGGTTGTTTCAACAGAATGTCATAAATCCCCACCAAAGTATAGTCTTCTGTTAAACGGCTGATAACAACTGAAGTCAAAATTTTCCCCAATGCACCGTAACCGATGATAGCAACTGATTTCATAGTTAATCTCCTTTATCCGCAAACGAGAAAGTATTCTCATTTCAACAAATTTTCTTTTGTATCAAATCGTTTTATCATATTATTTTTTCATCGTGTGATGATATCAAAACAATAATAATTCATAATATATCTTAACAACAAACTGACACAGATTTAGATATTCTTCAAAAACTCTGTATCCTCTCCTGAAAAGATACTTATCCTGAATGAATCATAGCATCCTGAAAAATGACTTCCTAAATCTTTCTCAATCCTTTTAATGAAAAATCTAACACCGGTGCGGAATGTGTCAATGCTCCGCTTGAAATCACATCTGCACCCAAACCGCGATATTCATGAATATTGTTCATGCTGATATTACCGGAAAGCTCAACCATTGCTCGTCCGTTGATATAAACAATCGCCTCTCTTATCTTCTCTATTGTCATATTGTCCAGCATAATAATATCTGCCCTTGCATCTACCGCCTCTTGAACCATCTCCATCGTTTCGACCTCTACCTCTATCTTTCGAACAAAAGGTGCATACCTACGAGCTTGCATCACTGCTGCTGTCACAGAACCTGCCATGCCGATATGGTTGTCTTTCAGCAACACTCCGTCCGATAAATTATAACGATGGTTTTCACCTCCACCAATGCGCACCGCATATTTTTCAAAGGGACGCATCAACGGTGTTGTCTTTCTTGTATCTACAATCTTCGTCCTATCATCTCCCAAGGCATCCACCATTTTTCTCGTATAGGTAGCAATTCCGCTCATTCTTTGCAAATAATTCAACGCCACACGCTCACCTGTCAAAAGAGTTTCAACCGAACCAATGACACTGCCTAATATTTGTCCTTTTTTTACAGAAGCGCCATCTTCTACAGAAAAATCAAAACTGACTTTCGAATCCAACAGTTCAAACACACGCATAAACACAGGAATCCCTGCCAAAACACCGTCTTCCTTACAAATCAAGTCTACCTGACATGTTGTTTCTCTCTCAGAAACCGCTTGAGTGGACACATCCTCACCATTTACATCTTCTCGAATTGCTGCACGCAATAAATCATCTATCATCAAAAAATTCAGTAACGGTTTTTTCATATCATCACTCCTAATTTTCACATGCATTCAACATATTATCCAATGCTCGCTTTGCTCGTACACTCACATCTTCCGGTACAAAAATTTCTTCTTTCTGTCCTTTCAGGATAGATACAATATCTTTCAAATACACTTGTTTCATTCCGTCACAAACAATTTCATGAATATAAAATTTCTTTTCAGGGAAACGATTCTCCAACTCCCACAAAATCCCTTCCTCTGTGAGAATGATACATTCTTTGGCGTCTGTTTTTCCAACCGCCTCTATAATACCGCTTGTGCTGCCTTGTACATCAACACTTTCTATCACTTCGGGACGACACTCCGGATGAGCAAAAACAGGTGCATTCGGATATTCTTCTCGAAGTCGTCTCACATCCTCCGAAGTCACTGCATGATGAACAGGACAATGTCCTGAATGACAAATAATATTTTTTTCAGGAAAAAGATGCTTGATATTAGCACCCAAATTACCATCAGGCACGAAGAAAATATTCTTTTCCTTGACTGCACCAAGAACTTTTTTTACATTAGCAGAAGTACAACAGTAGTCTGAATGAGCTTTGATTTCCGCTGTAGAATTGACATAACAAACCACCGCAAGATCATCATATTTTTGACGCATCTCTTGAATTTCTTCTACTGTAATCATATGTGCCATCGGACAATCCGCATTCATATCAGGCAGATAGACATGTTTATCCGGATTCAGAATCTTCATGGTCTCTCCCATAAAATAAACCCCTGCCATAATAATATTCTTTTCCTTCACTGTTGTTGCTTTTTTTGCCAAGAAAAAACTGTCCCCGACATAATCTGCAATCGCTTGCACTTCTTTGTCGACATAATAGTGAGCGAAAATCACTGCATCTTTCTCACGTTTTAACTCCATTAATTCCTCTGGATTCATGGTTCCTTTTTACCTCTCTTCTTTCTTAAGTGACAATATACATTGTATTATTTCTTATTGCCGATTTATCATAACATAAAAAATCAATATTATCAAGACAACTGTCTTGTCAATAAAGTTATGCGAAATAAGCAAACTATTGTGATGTTCTATAAAAATATGTGTTGTAGCTGGTACTGATATCAGAAAAACTCCTGTAATCTTACTTACTAACACCTTCATCTCTTATTTCAAAAAATAACATCTTTAACTCTTACAACATACTTCATCTTGTAACTTTGACTTCTGTGTATGAGCTTTATCATCGTATGAATAAATTGCTATACAATCAACAAAGTGACTAACTTTATTTCCTTGATAAAATTTTCATTACATTCATAAAAATACTCACCAAGTTTTTTCCGACAAAAGAAACTATATCGAGCAATCTTTACAATTTGTATAAATCAGACTGTTTTTTCAATAATTATACTCAATAAAAAATGATAGATATTTACCTCTATCACTTTTTTATTTTATCAAATTATTCATTTATTCTCTTTTTCTTCGCTTTTTTAATAATTAACACTAAAGGCTCTGTGCAAATCTTATAAAAATTAGTATTACCAGTTATCAATACTTATTCAATATTTCTAAGATATCACAACCATATTTTTTTGCCTTCCATTCTCCAAAACCATCTACTAATTGCAATTCTTCAATCGTTTTTGGCATTTTAACAATTAAGTCTTTTAGTTGCAAATTATTATAAATATAATACGGTTTGATGTTTTCTTCTCTGCTCTTTCTTAAACGATAGTCTTTCAACTCTTTGAACAGCATAGTTTCTTCTATAGGAGGTACCGTATCTCCCTCATAAATTCTATCATCTTCATTCTTGATAGCATCCGTTTTAGGTGAATATTCTGTCATTGTGTCAATTCTGTATTTTTCATACTTTCCTGTATAATTCTTTACCACATCCTGATGAAGATCCAGATAAGAAGTTGCCCACTTTAATAACTCTTCATCAGAAAAAGCTGATTGTGACGACTGTTTGTATACTTTTTTAATATAATTCACTAATTGATCTACTCGAATGACTTGTTCTTTTACTTCTTTTTTTGCAAACTTTACATTCAAAACAGTTTTAGGATTCGCAAGCACTACTACAGATTGATACATACTGTCAAAAGCTTTTTGTGCTATAAACTTAATGAGTTGATTTTTTTGCTGTCAATTTTTATTTTTTTCATCAATTCTAAATGTCTCTGATTTTGTGTAATAGGAGAATAAATACCTTCCTTTCTCTGTTTACCGTCAAATTCTAATGTTCGTATAAAGTCGCCGTTGTTGTTTATTTCAATTTTACCGAATAGATTCTTGCATTCTATCACAAAACATATTTTTTTTGTAAATACAAGATAATCAATCTGAGCACTTAATTCTCCATCCTCTAAATAGACATCATGCAGTATGTACATTGGTATATGACTGTTTTTTAATTCAAATGCTATCTGTTTCTCCCCAAACATTCCATATTCCAAATCTTTTATATCTTGCTTTATCAAAGTTTTCCCATATTGATTGAGATAGGGTTGCAAATTTTTGAGTCTTTCTATCTGCTCCTCTGTATTACTACTCTCTTTCAAAAAAACCGGCTCGTTTAATCTATTGAATACTCCCATACCAAACATCATCCTCTCAGTCATGATTCTTCCAAAATGATAGCATAGCTTATTCTACAAATTCTATTATACCATCCCTACAAATATCAAAAAACAAGGCTTAGCAATATCAACAAAACTGACATCACCAAACCTTGTTTCTTCATTTTCATCATTAGTTCTCACGAATAAAGGTGTTTTATCTTATTTTTTGCAATAGATTTATCTTTTATCAACATCTTATTCTTTCTTCTACGCGATTAGTAAGATTTGATTTCTGTCCAAATCGTGTCATATTTTTCTGTGAATGGTCCTAAGTCTACAAACACTTCTCCTAACTCACTCAACGGTTGTGTAGGATACATGTTCGGATTGCTAACTTCTTCTTCCGGCAATAGATCCAAAGCATCTTTATTGGTTGTGGAATACTTGATGTATGCGGAGTTCTTCGCGGCAATTTCCGGTTTTAACATAAAGTTAATGAATTGTTCCGCTTCTGCTTTGTGTTTTGAAGTTACAGGGATAGCAATTGCATCAAACCATAAGTTTGTTCCTTCTTTTGGAAGTGCATATTCCAAATCTTCATTTTCTGCCATTAAGCTCATCGCATCTCCTGCCCATGTTACAACCATAGCCAATTCTCCTGAAGCCATTGAGTTCTTATAGTTATCTACTTCATAAGAACGAACCAACGGTTTTTGTTTAATCAGCTCTTCTTTTGCTTTTTGTAACTCTTCTTCATTTTTAGTGTTGATAGAATATCCTAATTTCAACAATGCTACTGCAATAGTATCTCTGGAAGAATCCAACATTACAATATCGTCTTTGTATTTTTCATTCCATAAGATATTCCAACTATCTACAGGATCTGTTACTTTTGTCTTGTTATATAGAATTCCCAAACTTCCCCATAGATAAGGAACGGAATACTTGCCGTTCGGATCATAGCTTAGATTTTTAAATCTGTCATCCAAATGAGATTCGTTTGGAATATTTTTATAATTCAACTCTTGCAACAAATTATGTTCTCTCATATAAGCTACCATATATTCAGATGGGAAAATAATATCGTATGCATCTGTTCCTGATTGAATTTTTGCCAACATTTCTTCATTGGTTGCGTATTCTTCATAGTTTACTTTGATTCCGGTCTCTGAAGTAAATTCGTCTAAAATTTCAGGATCGATGTAATCTCCCCAATTGTACACATTTAATGTTACACTTTCTTTTCCATCACCAGACTGTCCTCCACCACAAGCTGTCAATGATACCAGCATCACACAAGATAATGCCATTGCAAAAAACTTCTTCATTTTTTTCATCGTTTTACCCCTTTCAAATTTTTATCAATTTCATTCATAACACAATCTTCTTGAAAATATATCCTTGTCTCTTCAAAAAACCATCCTGAAAAGATACTTTTTTATCTTACATTGTAATAGATGTCTTCTTCTCACTTCTCAAATTTTTTAACTGTGGAAGCAGAACAATTAACATTGTTACCACAAACAGAATAGATGACAACGCATTGATTTTTGGACTGACACCACGTTTTGTCATGGAATAAATTTTAATAGATAGAGTCGATACTCCGGAACCTGTGGTAAAGAAACTTACAATAAAATCATCCAATGACATGGTCAGTGATAACATAAATCCTGTCATAATTCCCGGTACCAACTCAGGCAAAATCACCTTAAAAAATGCTTGTGAAGGCGTTGCTCCCAAATCCAGTGCAGCTTCTTCCAAGTTTTTGTCCAACTGCTTAATCTTTGGCAATACTGCAAAGATAACATATGGAATATTAAAAGTAATATGTGCCAAAATCAAGGTAATATAACCCAGTTCCAACTTCAAAAACACAAATAGCGACAACAGTGAAATTCCTATTACAATATCAGGATTCACCATTGGAATATAACTGAAATTCAACAAAATTGCTCTATATCTCGGCTTCAAATTTGAAATTGCAACTGCTGTAACCGTACCGATCAAGGTTGCCAAAACTGCGGATGAAATTGCCACGATAAAGGTAGTTGTCACAGAATTCAAAATCGCTTTATCCCGAAACAGCTCTTCATACCAACGTAGAGTAAATCCTTCAAAACTTCCTTTGTATTTTGAGCTGTTGAATGAAAATACAATCATCACCACAATTGGAAGATATAGGAATGTATACATCAATAGAGCATAAATCGTCTTAAACCAACGTTTTGCTTTTTTATTTACCACAATCCATTCCCCCTTTCATGGTCGCCATCTTTCGCAAAATATCCCATTGTAACAACAATGAACAACAACATGATGACGGAGATTGCAGAACCGAACTGCCAATTTCTGGCATTTCTAAACTGATTTTCAATCAAGTTTCCAAGTAAGATGGTATGGGAACCTCCCAACAAATCCGATAATACGAAAGTGGATACTGCAGGCATAAATACCATGTAAATTCCCGTTGCCACTCCCGGTAAACTGAGAGGAAAAATAACCTTTCGAAACACTTTTACATCATTTGCACCTAAATCCTGTGCTGCCTCAAGCAAACTGTCATCCAACTTCACCAAAACGGAATAAATTGGTAATACCATAAATGGTAAGAAGTTATAAACCATACCCATTACTACCGCACCGTTGTTATATAACAATTGAAGAGGTCTTTCAATCAGTCCGATTGCTTTCAGAAATTCGTTAATCAAACCTTGTTCACGAAGCAATCCCATCCACGCATAGGTACGAAGTAGAAAATTTGTCCATAATGGAAGTACAAACAAAGTCGCCATCAAATTTCGTTTCTTTCGTGGCGCTCTCGACATAATGTATGCCATTGGATAGCCCACAATCAAGCACATGACTGTGCTGACAACTGCAAGTATCACCGAACGTTTCAAAACATTCAAGTATAACGGTTGAAAAAACTTACGGTAGTTCTCTAAGGTAAATACCATTTTGATACTGCCCATTTCCGTCTTTTCAGTAAACGAAAATAGTACGATAATCAACAAAGGAAGAATAGTAAATAAAATAATCCAAAATACATATGGCCATGCTAAAACACTTCTTCTGTTTTTCAATTATTGCACTTCCTTTCTCATAATGTGAATTGCCTCAGATACAAACGCCAATCCGACTTTCGCTCCTACTTCAGCATTATGAATTGTTTGAATCATCCACTCTCTTTCCGTTTTTTCTTCCACTACAATAATCTCATAATGAACGCCCTTGAACACAACATCCGTCACTTCCCCATTGATCAATCCTTTGGATGCTTGTGTAATTTCAATATCTTCCGGTCGAATAACGACATCCACTGGCAAATTCTCTTCAAATCCTCCGTCTACACACTCAAACTCTTTACCTTGTATCGAAACTAAGAAATCTTTTATCATAATTCCATCTACAATATTACTTTCTCCGATAAAATCTGCTACAAACCTGTTAATCGGTTCATTATAAATATCTTCCGGAGTTCCTATCTGTTGAATCACACCTTCTTTCATAACCACAATACGATTTGACATCGTAAGTGCTTCTTCCTGGTCATGAGTGACATAAATAAAAGTAATTCCAAGGTCTTGTTGCATGGTAATCAATTCATATTGCATATCTTTTCTCAATTTCAAGTCCAAAGCGCCTAAAGGTTCATCCAACAACAATACCTTCGGTTCGTTTACCAATGCTCTAGCAATAGCGATTCTCTGTTGTTGTCCTCCGGAGAGAGATTTGATATTTCTTTTTTCAAATCCTTCCAAATTTACAAGTTTCAACATTTTTTTTACTTTTTGGTCAATGACATCTTTCGATACCTTCTTGATTTTTAATCCAAAGGCAATATTGTCATACACATTCATGTGAGGAAATAACGCATATTTTTGAAACACTGTATTGATTTGTCTTTTATGAGCAGGAACATCCTTCATATTTTTTCCGTCAATATACAATTCTCCTGAAGTCTGTTCATCAAACCCACCGATAATACGAAGAGTTGTTGTTTTTCCACAACCTGAAGGCCCTAAAAAGGTTACAAACTCCTTCTCTTTAATCGCTAAATTGATATCATATAACACTTGTTTCCCGTCATCTTCAAATATTTTGTTAAGTCCAATCAATTCTACAATGTTCTTTTCCATACCGTCCCCCATTTCGATATATGTCATCCAAACTTCTGAATAAATAAGGAGAGAATCTTTATGTAGCTCAAATAAGAAAATTCCTCTCTCAAATACAGTCAGTTCGTTCCTCTATCTATCTTGCTCTGTCATCCATAAAAATTTTTTATTTTCTCAAAAAGAAACGAGTCCTGAAGGAAAATTGTAAACTTAAAGTTTCCCATAGATAAACTCGATGTGTTCATTGTAAAGAATAAATACATAATTGTCAATAGAAATTAAGGTATTTTTATACAAAAGAACGATGTTTTTCTTCCTTGTCTCAAAAAATAATATTTTTCTTAAACAATTTATATTTACTCGTCTTGATTCGATTTTTTACAAAAAAGTGAGAAACAAACGAATCATTTTTCTTCTTTTTTCACCTTTCTTTACGTTCCCTATTTTTCATAAAAATTTGTATCTCAAAAAAAGAAGAAAACATCATCACAAATAAATAACCACTTTGATAAACTTTCCAATAAAATAAAAAAATCATAACCCTCGTAAAACGGTAGTTATGATTTTACAATTAACTTATTTTTTTATCCAAACGGTGTATACTCTCCATAAATATAGTAGTATCCGATTCTATCGTCATACTGCATCGCTATATTTCCTGTTACAGATATGAAGTAAATCGTAGGCTTCTCTTGTTCCGATGTGGTAATTGTCAATGTATAGCCTTCCCTTTTATCAATTTCATAAGTAGAATCTAAATACTTCACATCTGTGATAGTGTATTCTCCTTTCGGTTCTTTTTTGATTTCCTTTAAAATTCTTATGAGTTCTTCTCCTGCATTTTTTTCAGTAATTTGCTTTTCCGGTCTATTGGTATATTCATCATCAGAATACAATTTTTCCCCTGTAGATTTCATGATGATATCTCTTCCTTGAACAATAAAATCCTCAACAAGGTCATTACTTTTCCCAACTGTTCCTCTGTAAAGTGAAACAATAGAATCATTGCCTGTAGTATGTATCTTAACGAAAAGCGGTTCATCTTTTTGGACCTTCCCCTTCTGCATCATCAATGACCGTAACACATCAATAGCAAAGAGATCATCTTCAAAAACTGTACCGTTATCTATCATTTGTAAATCGGTAAAATCGTCTGCAACGGTAATCACCTTCAAATCAGGAAGTGAAAAAATATGTGATCCGCCACTACTTGAGTAGTATACCTTTTTCGTATTTTTCTCTATATAAAAAAGTGCAAAAAATCCATCAGGTCTTCTATCATCTTGAACTGAAACAGGAAGATAATCTCCCGGTATTCTTTCATTGAGTCTTGCTATTTGTCGAGTCTCATATCCGTCTTCTTTTGTGAATATAGTGATATTGTTTTGATAGTCGTTAAATAATTCGTTGATTCTCGGAATATATTTCATATTTTCGATGATAGGTTTTTTATATTCTTCAGGAACATCCTCTCTGACTGCATATTCAAATGGTTCAGAATATCTATCGGAGATATAGATTGATTTTCCATCTTCATCTGAAGAAACTTCTTTTCCAAAGAGAGGAAATATCGCATTTTCAGGAATCATAATGGTTCCCTCTTTGAAATAGGGTGATGGAACTATTTCAAAATCTTCTATTTTAATGTCTTCATTATAAAATCTTACTATATTATCCCCTTTTTTTAATGTCATGATAATACCCTCATCATTGAGAGAATATGTCTCTGTTTTTTCATCCCATGTAACAGAAACACCGATATTTTCTGCCACAACACTAATAGGTACAAACACGATACCGTCTTTCATTTCTGCAGACACATTAGTTGCGACTTTTTTATTGTTGATATAAATATCAATTGCATCACTCTTTCTTGAGAATAAAGCAAAGGAAGCTACCACACCAACCAATAAAACACCTAATAAAATAATTGTTGTAGATTTTTTCATCAGTTACACCCTCCTTCATAAAAAACAATATTACATCACTAAGGTTCCACCGAAAATTAACAATTACCAACTAGAGTTTCTTCCTTTATCAAAACCTGCGCTCCACATCCCTTACAAGGGTAAAAAATATTACCCGCAACTTCCATCTCTTTGGAAATTTTCCTTATGTACACTCTTCCACTTATCTCTCTTCCAGACCTTCTTTCGTACTTGTCTCAGTTCTGGAAAAAAGTCAACTGTGGTTTTGTCTCAAGATGTCAAACTAAGAAGGTGCTCCACAACTCTTACACTTTATTACAAAAGGATTGTTTTGAGTAGTGATTTCACTTTTCATTAGTCCCCTTCCTTTTATGTACTGACAATCCCTAAAATTGTTCGAAAAACACATCATACGATTCCTTTTTCTACTTAATCTAAAGATATGTCATCAGTTATAGGTGAGTGATTCAATTCAACACAGTTCACAAAACAAAGTAATCTGTTACTGTACCAACTACCTATCAAATTGATACAGTAACGAATGATTTCCTTTGTTCTATTCTAATCCTAGAATAGAATTTTGTCCATAGTAGAACACAGTAGATTTAATCGCTGTAAGTGAATAAAAAGGCTTTCACATATTACACAACAATAACCGATTCCAGCCTATCATTAAATTTTACCAACTCTTTTTGTTCGATATTTTTTAGTATCATTTCAATATGTTGTAGTATCATATTTATTTCGCATAAGAAAGATTTTCCCCATTCCCTGTAATCAAAACTTCATCATTGTCACTGATACTTCCTTCAATCAATTTTCTAGCAAGTTCCGTCTCAAGATTTTTCTGAATAAAACGTCTTACGGGACGCGCTCCGAATTGAGGTGAGTATGATTGTTGCAATATTGTATCTTTCGCCTTTTCATCTAATTGCAACACAATATTTCTATCAGCAAGTTTTTCTTGAAGTTTTGCAATTTGAAGATCGATAATACGATATACTTCTTCTTTGTTAAGTGGTGTAAATATGATCGTCTCATCGATACGATTCAAAAATTCAGGTCTGAATGTTTGATGAAGTTTATCTTCTACAGATTTTCTAACAGATTCTTTTAACATACCGTCTTCTCCAATTCCGTCAAGAATTGCTTGAGAACCTAGATTTGAAGTCATAATAATGATGGTATTCTTAAAGTCAACTGTTCTTCCCTGATTGTCTGTCAATCTTCCGTCGTCCAACACTTGAAGTAAGATATTGAATATATCCGGATGCGCCTTTTCAATTTCATCAAATAACACGACTGAATAAGGTTTTCTTCTAACTGCTTCTGTCAACTGTCCACCTTCTTCATATCCGATATATCCGGGAGCAGAACCAATCAATCTTGATACCGAATACTTTTCCATATATTCGGACATATCGATTCTTATCATATTTCTTTCATCATCAAACATTGATTCGGTAAGCGTTTTTGCCAGTTCCGTTTTTCCTACACCGGTTGGGCCTAAGAAGATAAAGCTTCCAATCGGTCTGTTTTCGTCCTTCAATCCCGAACGTGCACGAATAATTGCTTCTGAAACTGCAGTAATTGCTTCTTTCTGTCCAATCACTCTCTTTGAAAGAATGTCCGAAAGATGTAAAATTTTCTCTCTTTCCGTTTCGACAAGCTTGGAAACAGGAATTCCTGTCCACTTGGACACAACTTCTGCAATCTGTTCTTCAGTCACTTCTTCTCTTGCAGCATCTTCCTCTTCTGACATTTTTCTTTCATTTTCAAGCAATTCATGTTCTAATTCTTGCAATTTTCCATATCTTAATTCAGATGCTTTTTCATAGTCATAATTTCTCTGTGCATCTTCAATCTGATGTTTCACAAGCTCTATTTCACTCTTTATTTCTGTCTGCTTTTCCAAACTCTTCTTGCTGTTTTGCCAATTGATGAACTCTTCATTATATCGTTCATTTAGATTAGCTAATTCTTCTTCCAAGCCTTCCAACCGCTTTTTACTTCCTTCATCCGTTTCTTTCTTCAAAGCAGCCTTTTCAATTTCCAATTGTAGAATTCTTCTTCTGTCATCATCCAGTTCCTGAGGCATTGAATCAAGCTCTGTTCTTACCATTGCAGAAGCCTCATCCATTAAGTCGATTGCCTTGTCCGGTAAGAATCTGTCTGTAATATATCTGTCAGACAAAGTTGCGCACGCAATGATGGCATTGTCGGAGATTCTCAACTTGTGATGCAATTCATATTTTTCCTTGATACCTCTTAAAATAGAAACGGTATCTTCAACACTTGGTTCTGAAACCATCACTTTTTGGAACCGTCTTTCAAGTGCACCATCTTTTTCAACATACTCACGATATTCCTTCAAAGTGGTAGCACCAATCATTCTAATTTCACCACGTGATAGTGCAGGCTTCATTAAATTCGAAGCGTCCATTGCACCGTCAGTCTTTCCGGCACCTACAATCAAGTGAAGTTCATCGATAAACATGATAATTTTCCCATCCGATTTCTGAACTTCTTTGACCACTGCTTTTAATCTCTCTTCAAATTCCCCTCGAAATTTTGCACCGGCAATCAGTTGTCCCATATCAAGTGAAAAAATCATGACATCTTTCAGACCGTCAGGTACATCACCATTGACAATTCTTTGAGCAAGACCTTCTACAATTGCAGTTTTACCAACTCCGGGATCACCGATTAACACAGGATTATTCTTACTTCTTCGGCTTAAAATTCTGATGACATTTCTGATTTCATCATCTCTTCCGATAATTGGATCGCTCTTTCCTTCACGAGCTTCCTTAGTTAAATCCTTACCATATTTTTCAAGCACATCTTCTGTCTCTTCCGGATTATCAGATGTAACTTTTCTACTTCCTCTGATTTCATTTAAAACACTTAAAAACTTCTTTCCTGTAATACCAAATTGATGAATAATCTGTTCAGAAGGTATTTTTCTTTCCGAAATTAAAGACAAATATAAATGTTCTACCGAAATATAACTGTCTCCAAGAGCTTTCGCCTCATCTTCAGCTTTCAAAAGAATTCTTTGAAATATTGTATTCGGATAAACTTGAGATGCTCCCTGTTGTTGCGGAAGCATATCAACTTCCCTCTCCACAGTCATTCTATATTGATTTATATCAACATTCATCTCTTGCAACACTCTTGCGATAAGACTATCTGAATCCGTTACTAATGCCTTGTGTAAATGCAAATCTGTTATCTCAGGGTTTCCGTTTTTAATTGCAATGTTCTGAGCATCTTGAATCATTTGTAAACTTCTTTGTGTATATTTTTGTGCATCCATATTATCACCCTACTTTCTTTTCATTTGTTGTTTAGCACACTTATATTATAACTCTTTTTAGCACTCAATGCAATAGAGTGCTAACAAAAATTTTTTTATATTTTTTCGACAGTATCCTATTTCAATCTTTTCATTCTATGAATATATCTTGCTATTCCATGTATGTTTGATACAAAACTGCATCTTAAAACCATGTGATTAACAAGAGATGCAATACAGAAACATAGGTGGGCTTTCAGATTGTAAAGGCATAGGAAAAATGCTAATAAAATGATATACTATTTCTAACGATCACAGTATCAATACCAATATTAACCACTTATTATGAAGGGAAGTTGTGCATTATGGCAAAAAAGAAAAGGATTACTTTAGTAAACGATTTCAATGAACTCATCGAAAATGGTGATATGGAACAACTCAAGGCTGTTTATGAGAAATGTGAACTTCACGCCTATGATGGTCGCTACAGTATGAACACTGCTCTACATCACTACGGTGTTCCATCCTCGCTTGTTCGTTGGCTGGTAGACCAAGGGTTGGATGTCAATACCCTGAATTATTATGGTCGTACTCCGTTATATGTACAATCTACCATAGGAAGTGTATCGTAGAACTGCTTTTTGAACTTGGCGGAGATATTCAAAAACCGGACAAACATGGTAACACTCCTTTGCATACGGCATCAGAATTTTTTCATACAAAAACGGTTTAGTTTTTGGTGACACACGGTGCAAATGTTCATGCAGAAAATGATTGGAAACGAACACCACTTGCTGCTTCTCTTGCGTGTTGCTTCAATAGTAATATTCCTCAAGTAGCTGAAATTTCCGATATCCTATTGAATGCCGGCACAAAAATCACTCCTGATATGATAGAAAAGGCAAAACGAATTGGGAAGATTTTGAATTTCATCGAGAAAACTTTAATGAACAATATCTTTTGGAAACAGAAACAGGGCTCAACAAACTATATCAATTATTCGGTGTAACCCCGGTTGCAAAACGCCAAATTCACGATGGAGTTTCTCCTTTGTCGTGGAAGATGCTCCTTGGGATAAACAATATGAAGCTCTTTGGAATTTGCTGATTCCCTCCAAAGGTCCGGCAAAAACTGTCCAAGGTGAAGTGATTCGCATAACAGGGCGAGTACAAGATGAATTATACAGAAATGGTGGTGCCAACTGGGACAGAAACTACCGTAACATGCTCCTTGCACTGTTAAAACACTTTACATCAGGCGTGCCTCTTTCGGAAAAAGAGTTGGAAGAGGCAAAAAAGTTAACATCAAACATACGCGCCAAAGGTACTAATGAGGATTACATAACAGAGCGACTTTGTGAGCTTGCTGTCTTGTGGATATTGTTGAATCCCAATCCGATTCCATTAGAAAAACCGAATTATGATAGGTGAGGTGAAAAAACTATGATTGAATGGATAGAAAGAAAAAAACGCAAGCATAACTGTAAGGTACATTTTGATGATAACAGTTTCCAAATAAATCATTGCGTGGTAGCTCCGGTTCATACAATTCCCGATGATATCTTTCCCAACCGGGAGTTTGATTTTTATCTTCAAACCGCTTATGATGTCTATCTCCTTCGACTGATAAACAGTACAGAAAAATGTGGAACTGTTTATCCCGCAAAGAAAGATGGAATTGTCTATATCGTGTGCTTTTTGCCCATCTCTAAACATACGATAGCCACATCAATTCAAACCATTATGAACTGCTTAAAACAATACGGATTTCCCAATATGCACAATCCGAAAGCTAACATCAACTTCACAATAGAGGATTGATATGGTAAGGCAATATCTTTGAAATCATACATGTTGTGAGATTTGTTCGACAAATGATTCATCCGGAACGACAAAATATGGAAACACCGCATTTAGAAATTTCTGTTGAACTTTGTATTCTACAATATTGCGCTGTCTTCGAATAACAGATTCTGTTACGAGCAGTCGGAGGATACAAAGTTCAAACTACTTAAAAATATCCTAAATTCTGTCATCTTCTAAAATTAGGACTCTACAATACATTTCTGAAAAGCGAATATGATAAAAATATCTCTCTCAAATTTCTGTTCTCTTTTCTATGCTATGTCATTGTTCTATCAATTTTTTCTATCAACTCCATTTCAACTTTCACTGCGAAAAGTTGTGATATAAATTTTTTGTTCAAAAGGTAAGCTATTACCCTTGCTTTTATCACTATCCTTGTCATTATCATTATTTTTGCTTTTATGCTTATCTTTACTTCTATTATCCCCGTCATCATCATTTCTGCTATGACAAAAAACATCAAATTATCACAAAAAAGAGTACCTTTCATACATTGATACGAAAAGTACTCCAAACCAACCTTTATCAAAAACATTACATTATAGTCCTTTTTGAACTATCTTCCTATCACATAAGTTTACATATCATCTTTTACGCCTACAGCAATCATCTTTGCCTTTGCACGAATGATTCCGTCAGATTCCATCTCCATACTGACAATAATTTTTCTTTCTCCGATTTCCTCCACTTTAGATGTTATCATAACCACTTTATCCATTGGTACCGGTTTTTTGAAATCAATTTCAATTCTTCCTGTAATATAACGACCGATTACAGTATCTTCTGTCAAAGTAAGTCCTTTGTTTCTATGACCAAACCAAGCAGCAGATGCAGTTCCATGGCAATCAAATGCCATTGCAATCATTCCACCATAAAGATTATTGGGAACTCCACCTGTATATTGTTTATCCGGTACAAATTGACAAACACAAGTCTCTCCGTCTTCGCTCGGATAGGAATGTAAATGTAGACCTGTTTCATTTTTCGGTCCACATCCCCAACAATGTTGAAATCTTTCTCCATAAGTATCTTGAATCGCTATCTTTTTATCTTCTGTACTCATTACTCTTGTCCTCCTCATACGTCATTTGTTACCTAACACCATACTTTGCAATCGTACTTCTTACAGTTTCTATGTCCTTCTGACACAGTTCTTATTTCAGTTTTCCATCACTCTATTTTTTGGTAAAAATAAGTTATGTACTCCAATCTGAAATCTTGAAAACAACAGTTTTTATTATTTGATATCTTATGACTATTTGTCCTTCATTTTATGTCAATCAATATTCCAATACAATCTTTTTCAGATTATTTTTGCACACCATAATTGACACAAACTCTTTCTTCCAAAACTCCAAATTATCCTCCAAATTTATCATATTTCATCTAAAACATCAAGGACTATCACATTATTTACAAAAATGAAATGAATCCTAATACTCTGAAGAATGATTTTATGATATCCTGACTAGATAGTTTTAAACCACTTGAAATGTGATGAACACAATCTGTAGAAGTATCGATAAATCAATCTGTACCATAATGAAAAGTATTCTTGTAACGACTGAATTCGTTCCACCATTTCATTAGATTTCATATTACAACTCAATGATATTCATTAACTTAGCACTTCTTTGAACTGCAATATTAGTGATATTTAACCAAATATCACATAAAAAAGCCAAACTCTGAAGAATTTGACTTTTTTGAGACGCTTGATTCCATGATTTTTTGTTTTGAAATCCTCAACAGTTTATAAATGATATGCTTCTACTTCGTGTTTTTTCTCTCTTCCCATCAACTGAACGACAGCATCTTGAACAGCGCCGTTTTCAAACAACACATGGTAGATTGCGTGTGTAATCGGCATATCGATTCCCATTTTTTTTGACATTTCACCAATCACTCTTGTTGCTACAATTCCTTCTACCACCATATTAATTTCTGATTGGACTTGTTCCAACGACATTCCTTTTCCAACTAAAATCCCTGCACGTCTGTTTCGAGAGTGCATGGAAGTACAGGTTACAATCAAATCACCAATCCCTGCCAATCCTGAGAACGTCTCAACTTTAGCTCCCATACTGACACCGAAACGAGTCATTTCAGCAATTCCACGTGTCATAATCGCTGCTTTGGTATTATCTCCATATCCCAATCCATCTACAATTCCGATTCCAAATGCGATGATATTTTTCAATGCTCCACCAAGCTCTGCTCCAATAACATCTTCAATGACATACACCCTCATTGTATCGTTTGATACCAACTCTTGAATGTGTTTCGCAACTTCAAGATTTTTTGATGCACACACCAATGCTGTCGGCATCTGAATCATGACTTCTTCTGCATGCGACGGTCCGGTAAGTACAGCAAACGGATTGTTAGGAAGATATTCTGCCATCATTTGAGAACAACTCAGTCCCTGCTCTCTATCCAGCCCTTTTGAAATATTGACTACAATCACATCAGACGGTAACCATTCTCTAAGTTCTTTGATAACATTCAAGTTTCCTTGTGAAGATACTGCCAAAATCACAATGTTAACACCTTCTAAAGCAGTTTTCAAATCATTGCTAAATTGAAGGGTGCTCGGCAATTCCAATTCAGGAAAATATCTTAAATTCTTTCCTGTTCGCTTGATATCGTCATACTGTTCTTTTCGTCTCATAAAAAGAACGGTCTCGTGTCCATTTTTAGATAGGGTACATGCAACTGCAGTTCCCCAACTTCCGGCCCCAATGACACAAATTTTATCCATTTGTTCCTCCTATCTCATATAGGCACTTCCTAACCTTAAAACTTCACCTTGCACCTATATCTTTGATACCTTATTTTTACGGTTTTCTTAAATATTTTTGGCAACAAGCTATGATATACATATACATCATCAATCTTACAACATCAATAATGACTTCAAAACTGTTTGCCATGAGTTGAATTCCTCTACTAGACATATTAACATTTCTCTCCTAATTTTCGTTCTTCGCCACGCATCAATCTCTTAATATTACTACGATGTGTGTATAGAATGAAGAACCACAACAACGAAGAAATAAGCATTGCAATTCCGGTTTCACCATAGAATAACATCTGTGCCGGAAACATCATGATTCCTATCATGGCACCTAGGCTGACATATCGGGATTTTGCAATCACCAAAACTGCTATTGCCACTGAAACCAACACCATAATCGGTTCCAAAATAATCATTGCACCTATTGTGGTGGCTACTCCTTTACCACCTTTAAACTTCAATAGTATCGGAAAGACATGTCCTATAACGACAGAAAGTCCGCATAGATACCCCATATCCAAACCACCTAATCGATAACCGATGTAAGATGCAAATATTCCTTTGAAAAAATCCACTAAAAAAACAAACAATGCTGCTTTTTTGCCCATGAAGCGAAGTGTATTTGTAGTTCCTGCATTTCCAGAGCCTACCTCACGAATATCAACATTCTTCTTTTTTTTCGCCAACAAATAAGATGGAGAGATATTTCCTAACAGATATGCACCTGCTATTAGCAATATAATATATTTGACATCATAAACTTCTACAGCTACCATTTTTTAATTCCTCTTTTCTCGTTTCAAAAATATAACGGGAGACCCTTCAAAACCGAAATTTTCACGAATTTGATTTTCTAAATATCTTTGGTAAGAAAAATGGAATAATTCTCTATCATTGATAAAAATGGTAAAGGTAGGGGGTTGCACACTCACTTGAGTTGTATAGTAAATTTTTAAGCGTCTTCCTTTATCGGAAGGTGGTTGATTCATGACAACAGCCTCGCCAATCACATCATTAAGCAATCCTGTCGGAACACGTTTTTGCGCTTCTTGATAGACAGAGTTAATACTCTCGATAATCTTTCCAAATCGTTGTCCGGTAGTTGTAGAAATAAAGATAATCGGTGCGTAAGACATAAATGGAAGTTCTTGACGAATAGACTCAGTGTAAGTTTGAATACTCTTGTTATCCTTTTCAATCAAATCCCACTTGTTTACTACGATAACAGTTGATTTTCCGGCATTGTGTGCTAACCCTGCAATCTTGCTGTCCTGCTCTGAAATTCCTGTATTAGCATCAATAATAATCAATACAACATCTGCTCTTTCCACTGCTGCAAAAGAACGAATAACAGAATATTTCTCGATATTTTCATCAATTTTACTCTTTTTACGAATTCCGGCAGTATCTATAAATAAATATTCCTGATCCTTCACATGAAAATAAGTGTCTATTGCATCCCTTGTCGTTCCTGCTATCGGGCTTACAATTACCCTATCTTCACCCAAAATTCGATTGATGATGGAAGATTTTCCGGCATTCGGTTTTCCGACAATTGCCACCTTAATCACATCTTTATCCTCTTGCATATCAGAATCTTTCGGGAAATTTTCTGCTACAACATCCAACAAGTCACCGATTCCAAGCCCTACTGATGCGGAAATGGCAAAAGGTTCTCCTACTCCCAATTCATAAAAATCATAGAAATAATCAGGTAAATTCTTATTATCCACCTTGTTTACAGCAAGAACAATCGGTTTTTTTGTTCTTCTCAATTGTTCTGCAATCTCACGATCTTGTGGTGTTACACCGTCACGTCCGTTCACGACAAACAAAATAACATCTGCTGTATCCATTGCCAATTCTGCTTGTCTTCTCATTTGTGATGGAATAATATCATCTGAATCGTGATCGATCCCACCGGTATCAATTACCGTAAAATAATTGGTCAGCCATTCCGCCTCTCCATAAATTCTATCCCGAGTCACTCCGGGCGTATCTTCTACAATCGCTACACGACTTCCTACTAGTTTATTAAATAATGTGGATTTACCAACATTTGGTCTTCCTACAATCGCAACGATAGGTCGCATTGTATCCTCTCCTAACTTTTTTGTATCATCAAAATTTTACAATTTATCTTCACCCATTATACCATACAATATAGATGTCTGTCTGAAATTCAGTCATTTTTATCCTCAACCCTCAAATTTTATGCAAGCATACTCAACAATATCTGTTGCCATTTCATATTGGAACCACACAAAAAAGTTGATTGCAAGATATGTCCTACCTGCAATCAACTCTTTTATCCCTCTTATTTCTGTGTTCTCCTAAGATACTCTTACACCATTCAGTTTTACGACCTTTGCAGGTATTCCAACCGCCGTTGCATTCGCAGGTAAATCGTGTAATACGACTGCATTTGCTCCTACTTTGGTATTATCGCCGATAAAGACCGGCCCAAGTACCTTAACTCCTGCTGACAAAAAGACATTATTTCCTATCGTCGGATGTCTTTTTCCCTTATCCTTACCTGTTCCTCCCAATGTTACCTCATGAAACAGTGTGACATCATCTCCAATTTCAGCAGTTTCTCCGATGACAATACTCATTCCATGATCAATAAATAGTCGTTTTCCAATTTTTGCTCCAGGATGAATCTCTATTCCTGTAAAGAAACGAGAAACTTGCGAAATCAGTCTTGCAAAAAAATATAATTTTTGCTCATACAAAAAATGTGCAATACGATGTGCAAAAATGGCATGTATCCCCGGGGTATTGATTAAAATACTAAATGCCCCTTTGGATGCCGGATCTTTTTCTCGATATGTTCTTAACATATCAGTCCATTGACTAAAAAATGACATCCTATCTACCTCTACTCTTCTATTTACATTATCCATTTTTACCTACCTATTCATACAATCCTGTTGAAAGATATCTCTCTCCGTTATCCGGTGCAATGAACAATACTTTTTTCCCAGGTCCAAGTTCTTTTGCTATCTTAAGTGCACCTGACAATGCTGCTCCTCCTGAAACTCCAAGCAAAAGACCTTGTGTTTTTGCAACCTCCACTGCAAATTGATATGCTTCTTCATCTTCTACTTTCAAAATACGATTTACTAAACTCATATCCATAACAGATGGGATAAAACCTGCTCCAATTCCTTGTATTTTGTGTGGTCCTGCCGGTTCTTTGGACAATACGGCAGAAGTAGCAGGCTCTACTGCACAAACCAAAATATCCTTATTGTGTTCTTTTAGTACCTTGGCATTTCCCGTCAGAGTTCCTCCAGTTCCAACTCCTGCAACAAAAGCGTCCAAATCCGGTAAATCCTTCAAGATTTCAAGTGCAGTTCCTTCTACATGTGCTTTCACATTATCAGGATTGTCAAACTGCTTCATCATAACATATCCTTCTTCTCTCTCCAAACGCTCTGCTTCTTCAATCGAACCTTTCATTCCCTTTGCACCCGGTGTCAATACTAACTCTGCTCCAAAAGCCTTAAGTAATAGCTTACGTTCATTGCTCATCGTTTCCGGCATTACAAAAACAGCTTTATATCCCCTTGCAGCAGCAACCATTGCTAATCCGATTCCGGTGTTCCCGCTTGTCGGTTCAACAATTGTTGCTCCCGGTTTCAAATCACCACGTTTTTCCATCTCCAAAAGCATCATTTTTCCAATACGATCTTTTGCTGAACCTCCCGGATTGAAAAATTCTAATTTTGCATATACTTCTGCACGGTTCTCTTCTTCAAAACCATGAACTTTTACTATCGGTGTGTTTCCTATCGTATCAACTATTGTTTGAAAAATCATCTCTATCTTCTCCTTTGTTTTAAATATTATTTCTTAATTTCAATTTTCTTTTTTTGGCATAGAAAAAAGTTAGGCAAACACCTAACTTTTATGACAACTCTATAAATTGATATAACTTGCTCAAAAATTATATTTCTATATTTATTTCAAAAAAAGAGTCTCTGAAAGTCATAGCTATGCCATTGTATTTACATATGTTATTATTTTACAATGAGAACTACAACACATAGCATGATCACCCTTTTCTTTTCTTAATTATTTCATTTATAAAGATACCCAAAAACAAAGTTACAAAACATTTTTTTGAATTACTTCTCTTTCTTACTGAAAATATGACTCATATTATCAACTCAGACTCTTGTCAAGGAAAGGTCATCTAATAGTACGCATACGGAGATTCATGAGGTGCTATCTTTTCAATTTTAGTAACCCTCATTTTAAAATCCGGAATATTGTACTCCTCAGGAAACATCTCGTTTAAAGGTTCAATGACACCTGTAACTCGAACCCATTGATTACTCTCAAATCGTGGGCAATTCTCCAGTTCACAAAGGACACCTTCTGTTGTGGCATCTGCAATACAACAACTCACAACCAGTTGTCCAACCAAAAACCTATCTTTTCCATAAATATGATCTGTTAAAACATATCCTTCCAAAGTATATTCTTTTCCGTTTGATGCCGGATAAGTATATATCTCATCTAACAAAGGTAAAAAATTATCCTGACTGGTCTCACTTCCTACAACAGACTCAGGCGTGGTTGTGATTCCTAACTCTTCAGCCGTCTGCTCAGAAGATTTTTGATTCAAATTCACATTTTCAAACTGTTCAGACGAACTGGCAGTCTGTGGCACGTTCAACCCGTTATTTGCCTCATTTTCTACATCAGACACAGTTGTTGTGGTTCCTGAATCTCCAGCCGTCTGTTCAAAGGGATTTTGCTTCAAATCAACGTTTTTAAACTGATTAGAAGCAATAGGAAACTGTCCCAAATTCAATCCTTTATTAGCAATTGCTTCTGAATTGAGATAAGTTGGTCTCATCATCATAATAGTTATTGGTAACAAAAAGATAAAATGTCCCATTTGAATTTTTTTTGCATTTTCATCTGTAGAAGTTTCTCTATAGATTCTACTTTTTTGAAATACAATCATAGCGAACAAAATTACTTCTGCAAGAATTACAAATTTTATCATCTTAGGATGTAAAAAGAACAAAATCTCGCCTGTCAATAACAATCTTGCCAAACCGATAAACAATGCTAACAAAATCAGCATCCAAATAAATTCATTTCGATTTATTTTTTTCAAAAAATCTCCTTCTTCCTAAAAACATCTCTTCCTTTACTTACACAAAAATAATATATTCGGCAAGTATAGAAAGAATAAAACATATTGAGAAAATCGTCAAAATTAAGCGAAACAACGCTTTTTTTTGAAAGACAGTTGCCAACATCAATGTATTCTTGATATCAATCATAGGTCCAAAAATCAAAAATGCTAACAGAGCACTTCCACCGAACTGTCCTCTCAAACTTGCAGCAATAAACGCATCTGCCTCTGAACACAAAGATAACAAAAATGCCAATCCCATAAGAACTAAAATAGAAACAATAGGATTACCGCTTAGCTGCATCCAATATATTTTTGGCAAAGCAACCTGCATCAGGGCAGAAATGCTTGCACCGATGATCAAAAACTTACCTACCTCATAGAATTCTGTAACTGTATGACTCAATACACTCTTGAATATCATAGAAACAGACAAACTTGATTTCCTGCCTTCAACATGAGAATGTTCATGATTGCAACAATGCTCAACTTCAATGATAAGATCCCCTTGGATATCTTGCAAAATACCGTCGTATCCATCCTCACAACTATGTTGATGTCCTTTATACAGTTCTTCGTCATGATAGTGTCCACAACCACAGGAAAATCCGTGATGATGAGTTTCTTCCACCAAATCGTTCTTTGTAATGAAAGTCGACACAAGAATTCCAATCATGACAGCTCCTACATAACCGAATAGTCCTCGATACCACATCATCTCCGGCTGATTGATAAATGCATATCTCGTAGAAAGCAACACAATCGGATTTAAGATTGGTACGGATAACATAAAGGTAATTGCCACACCTACCGGAATCCCTTTTTTGACTAATCTTCGCATTACGGGAACAATTGCACACTCACAAATTGGAACGAATAGTCCCATTCCTCCTGCAACGAAGTAAGCAATCCATTCATTTTTAGGTAAGTGACTACGTACCCATTGTTCACTGACAAACAATTCAATCAAAGCTGATGCAACTGTTCCAATTAAAACAAACGGCAACGCCTCAAACAATATACTTAAAAAAATGATACCAAAATCATTCAAACTATATTCCTTCTTCCAAAATTTTTTAAATACTCAAATGACGAAAAAGACACTCCAAAAAATTAGGATCGAATCGAACCTAAAATCTCTCTCACACTTGAAGTTGCTTCTTCATTATTTCTAACTGAGAATTTATACCACCCAATCAATAATAATAGTGAAAATGCGATATAAACAAACGGATATACCGGTGCTATTTTTGCAAAAAATTCATTTTGATATGGTGGATAATTAACATATCCATAGTTTGCATCCAAAATTCTATTCACAATCTTTACAGTTATGACATAGTATACAAACATTTTAAGAGCAACCAAGAAAGACTTATCATTTAATGACTTACCATGACAAACATACATATATGTTGGAACGATAAGTAAAAGACCATGTCCGATAAAAAACTGGGTAAACATCACATTAGGAAATCCAACTCCACCTACATCAGGTCCCAATAACGCAATCATAGCGCAAGGAATCCCCATCAAATAACTGATACTGAAAAAATAATCTTTCTTCGTCACTAATAGTAGTAGTGCTACAATTTGCCAAATTCGACATGGATAGAGAGGTAATGAATCATGAATACTGAATTGCTGGTTAAACAGATACCAACTATACAACATGAATTGTTGTAGCATTAATAAAACAATAAACGAATACCTCAAAATATTGTTTTTGTCTGAAAAACCAACCTTTTTTGATAATAATAACAATATTACTACAAATGCTATTATTCCCAACACAACAAAATGCGACGTTGAAAAAGTATGGAATTCTCCTCCAGAAAAATATAAAACATCGATGATATGGCGCAACATAAAAAAACTCCTTTTTTCTCAAAATTTTCCTATCATATTTACTAAGTATAAACAAGAATTGTGGAATTTTAGTATGAAAGAATAATTTTATTCAGTCGATATCGTTTTATATCAATTTCTATCTTGAATATTCAAAAAAAAAATCATTTTTCGTCTGATGTTATACAATAAAACATTTTCATCTTTTGGGGAATTTAATTTTTCATATTATTAAGGAATCTATAAAATCCTGAGGCATAATACCTGTTTTTGCAAAATCTATTAACACTCATAAGCTCAACTCTAAGTCAAAAAGTATACAATGAAATCAACTTTCTTTGTGTTTTGCATATCACTTGAGTCAAAATAAGCTCACAAATTGCATTCCTGTCATAGTTATAGTTCTCTGATTTTATTATTCTACTTTTTATTCTACTTCTTATTCTTCAAAATAGAACAATTACGATAAAAATGATTCACTTTTATAGACTCATAGTTGTAACAATACGAGAAGAAGTTATTATTTGTCATGATACTTCTCTATTAAGTCAGAATTGATACTATTTTATTTTTCTTAAACGTAACAAATAAAAAAGAAGTAACAATCTTATCAACTCAACAGATTCATTTACCTGTTAATATTGATCATTGTTACTTCTCTTTCATCTTTTCTTAATTTGTTGATTCGTTCCTTATCATCAATCTGATATTAGAAAACTTTTATTTCATCGATAAAGGATGCTAAAAGAACAAACTTACCGATTCAAAATTTATTTAGAATATTTTATAAACTATGGTGTTGGAAATTCAAATGATTTTCCATTTAATCTTTCCCATTTTTCTGTTTTTCCATCGTCTAATCTAATATATTCGTGCCCATTCATTGCTTCTGCAATAGCTGAATAACCCCAATGTGTTTCTTCAATATCTGTCATCGGTGCTAATTCCAATTTATGAGCCTTTACAAATTCAATATCTGCATATCTATTTAAAATTCTGTTTGTCGCAGATACCACTTCCGCTCTGGTAATATTTTGATTAGGTTTGAATGTTCCATCAGGATAACCACTTACCCATCCTTTTTTCTCTGCTCGAGCAATTACTTTTGCCGCCCAGTGATCATCACTTACATCTGTAAACATACTGTTGCCTACACTAGTCAATTTATCGAATCTTGCTGCTATTGACGCAAATTCTGCTCTTGTAATCGGTTCATTCGGTCTGAATGTTCCATCAGGATAACCGGATACAATGCCTTGCTCACTCATATAGTCAACTGCATAAGAATACCAATTATATTCTGCTACATCACTATATCTACTTAACATAAACGGTCTACCCAAAGGTCTGTCTTTCAACAGTCTCGCAAACATCATTGTTACCTCTGCTCTTGTCATTTGTCTGTCTGCTCGGAATGTTCCGTCAGGATATCCTACCATATATGCATAATGATCCGCCATATTCAGTTTTGTTTCACTAGGTTTCAACGGTGTAACCGGTGTAACTGGTCTACCAGGAGTACTTGGTGTTACAGGTATTGTTACAGATATTGCTCCTGGAGTAGTTCCTGGTGTAGTACCCGGTGTTGTTCCCGGTGTCGTGCCTGGAGTCGTTCCTGGTGTAGTTCCTGGTGTTGTTCCAGGACTAGTTCCCGGTGTTGTTCCAGGTGTTGTGCCA